>CAYXHJ010000016.1:0-13313 GCA_964464855.1 uncultured Owenweeksia sp.
GTGGCCATGCGGGCCACGTTGCGGTTGTCTTCACCGGCCTGGTTGGCACAGCCCAAAACCACATCGGCCACTTGGGAAAAATCAACGTTTGCGTTCCGATTGCGCAGTTCGCGCAATACCAAAGCGGCCAAATCGTCGGCACGAACCGACGATAAACTTCCTCCAAAGGACCCGATTGGGGTCCGTATTCCGTCAACAATAAATGCGTCCATGGCTCTTTTTATAATATAGGATAATGGGTTACCGCGCCGGGCCTTCCCAGAGCGTTTCTTTACGGTACACGGTTCCGTGGAAGAGGGCCACCAGGCGTTCGCCGTTGGCGGTGACGCGCACGGTGTAGCGGGCAAATTGCTTGCTGCGCTGGTCTTCTGAGGCCGTCGCTTCCAAGTGGTCTCCCGCGCGTACGGGTGCCGTGTGGGCAATGGAGGTTTCCACGGAAACGGCGTGTTGACCGTGGGCGTTGGAGGCAAAGGCCAGGGCAGAGTCTGCCAAACTGTACGTGATCCCACCGTGGGCCACCCCAAAACCGTTGGTCATCTCGGGGCGTACCGTTGCCTGCAAAGTACAGGCACCCGGAGCTACGTGGGTGCAGACCACGCCCAGCCATTGGCTGAACGGGTCGTTGTCCAGCATGGCGCTCAAGATGGCTTCCGGGGTCATTCGTTCTCTTTTTTGGGTTCCAACTGAACGGCTTCTTCAAAAGCGCCAATCAAAACGTCGATCAAAACCAACAGATTGTGGCGCTGCACTTGATCCTCCGGGAGGCCGTTTTGCAGCTCCGTGTGCAGAAAGGTGCGCATTTCCTCAAATACAAAAGGCGAGCGCGCCACCCGAACCATGCGGTCCAAATCCAATTCCGCATCCTCGTCCAGGGCCTCGGTAAGGTCGTCCAATTGGGCCGTGACGTCGTCAATGGCAATCTGCAAGTGGTCCTCCGTAATCAAACCTACATGGAGTTGCGCTTGGGCAAAACCTTCGTTGAGCAATAAAGCCGTACGCAAGAGGGCCTCGTGTTCCTCCTCCTCAAAATCTTCGGATAAATTGAACAAAAAGCCCAGCAAGTGGGGCTGTTCGTCCAGGAACGCGCTCAAACGCTCGGCATAGGTTTCTTGAGACCACTGGCGAACGGCGGAAGCGGCGAGGGAAAAAAGAGGGGTGTCCATGGGAAGGTGTTACGGATTGGAGTCGAATAAATAGAGTAGGGAAGCCATGGCGGCGGCGCCCAGCTCCAATTCGCGCGGATGAATGCTCTCGATGCGGTCTTGTGCGGAGTGGTGGTAATCAAAATAACGCTGGGAATCGGCGGACAGCCCCACCAAAACGACGTCTCCTTGGCCGCGGAGGGCGCTGATGTCTGCTCCGGAGCCGCCCACCGAGTAGGCCAACAAACCGTACGGCGCTAAAAAAGGCTTGAACTGCTCCAGGCGATCACGCGCCGCAGCATTTTCCGTGGAAAAACCGCGTGGCGTGCCGGATCCACCGTCGGACTCAATGGCCAATACGTGCTCTTCATTTCGGTTTGAGGCGCTCGTTGCGTACGCTCGGCCGCCGTTCAATCCAAATTCTTCGTTGGCGTAGAGCACCACCCGATGCGTTCGGTTGGGCCGGAAGCCGGAACGCATGAGGAGGCCCAGGGCTTGGATGCTCTGCACACAACCGGCCCCATCGTCTTGAGCACCCGTGCCCAAATCCCAACTGTCCAAGTGGCCGCCCACCAGTGCAATTTGTTCCGGGTGGGTTGTTCCACGCCACTCGCCCACCACGTTGTACGAAGTACACGTTCCGCGCATTTCGCACCCCAAAGTGAGCTGCACGCGCAAGTCGGGGTTCTTTTTCAATTCCGACGACAGCCAATTGGCGTCCTGAGTACTGATCCCCGCAGCGGGGATTTTAACAGGGGCGTCGCCGTAGCTCATGGCTCCCGTGTGCGGGAAATCGTCGGTTCGCAACGTCAAAGACCGCACCAAAACCCCAACGGCACCGTGCTTGCCCGCTTCTTGAGCTCCCGCCCAGCGCTGGTCACCGGCATTTCCATACGCGGAGCCGGTATTGATGTACGAAGGATCCAGAGGACGATTGAAAAAAACAATCCTCCCCGCAATTTTTCCGGCGGCGGCCAGGGCATCCAGTTCTTGGAAATTCTGAACTTCCACCACCTCGGCCCGAATTCCCGATCCTTTATTTCCTCCGGGTGTTCCAACGCTGCCGCCCAAAGCCGTCACGCTGAGTTCCCCTTTCTTGCCGTACCTCACCACCGATGCTGTCTCCACGCCGCGCACCCAGTGGGGGTTGCCGGTCACCTCTTGCAGGTAGACGGAGTCGAACGGAAGCTCTTCCAATTGGCGCACTGCCCAGGCAATGGCGCGCGCGTCTCCGGAGCTGCAGACGGGGCGCGGTCCTACTTCCGAACACAAGGACTCCAACATGCGGTATCCTTGCTGATGGGTTAAAGCGTCGGTGTACAGGCTGCGAATCAGCTGCGCCTTTTGCTGCTGTAGGACAGAATCCGAAGCCGGGGTGTTTTGCGCCCAACCGGTGGCGGCGATCAGCCACACGAGGGCGGCGCTTGCGATTAAATTTTTTCGTTCCACGGTATGAATTGTTGGCGGTCCATCCAGGAAGATAAATTTCCCAGGCGCACAAGGTACTTGTCTTTCTTTACTTCCAAAAGTTCGCCCGGGGTTCGGCCGCCAGAAAGCACGCGTACTTTGTCCCCCTTCGTGACCGGCAGTGCCCACAACTGCTCCAAGCGGATTCGCTGGGCCTGCTGCGCTTTGGTTTCCGCTTTTTTCTCCGCCTTTTTGGCCCTTCCCGCCCGTTCGGCAAACAGCTTAACCACTTCGTTCATCACCTCCTGCCGCGCCTTGGGGCCTTTGGCTGCGGCGTATTGTTTGGCCACGGACTCAAAACGTTTGCCCCATGCCAAGCGGTCCGCCACCTCAGCGTTGGCGCTTCCCACTCGTTCCAATTTATCTTCCAGTTTCGCAATGCGGCTTTCTTGGTCCGCTTTGAGCTGCTCCAACTCGCGCAAGCGTTTGCCACTCTCGTTTTGCGTGCGGTCCAAGGCGCTGCGCTGGCGTTGCAAAGTAACCAGAAGCTGGTCAACGGTTCTCGTTTGATCGTCCAAGGCTTCCCGTGCCTCTGCCAACAAGGCCTTGGGCAGGCCCACGCGCTGTGCCACTTCAAAGGTGTAGCTACTTCCCGGAGATCCTACGTGCAAACGGTACTGCGGTTCAAACGTCTTGACGTCAAACGCCATGTTGGCGTTGGTGGCGTGCGGCAAACTTCCCGCCAAGGCTTTGATGGCGTTGTAGTGGGTGGTGAACACGCCCAAGGTCCCGCTTTCGTGCAATTTCTTCAAAAAAACCTGCGCCAAGGCGCTGCCCAGATCCGGGTCTGATCCGCTGCCAAATTCATCCACCAAACACAGCGTTCCAGGCCCTGCGTGCAGCAGCAACTGCTTCATTTTGGACAACTTGGCTGAGTAGGTAGACAATTCATTTTCCACACTTTGGGCGTCCCCAATATCCACCAGTATTTTGTCCACCCAACGAAATGCACTGGACGGGTGAACCGGTACCAACAAGCCGCTTTGAAGCATCAACTGAAAAAGTCCCAGGGTCTTGAGAGCCAAGGACTTTCCACCCGCGTTGGGGCCAGAAATAACCACCAATCGGTGCGGGTCGCCCAACGTCAATTGGAGCGGGACAACAGGCTTGCCGCGGCTGGCTTGAACCTTGCGCAGGACGGGATTGATTCCCTTAACGATGTGCACCGGGGGAAGCGGAATGCGTCGGTCTTGGCCCTTTCCGTACCGATGTAGGATGGGCAAACAAGCCCCTTCGTCGAAGGCAAAGCGAGCTTTCGCGTTGAGGAAATCCAAATCAATGAGGCGCTCTGCACTGGCCATCAGCGGCTCCCGAAGCGGTGCCAATTGAGCCGTCAACGCTTTCAATATTCGACGAATCTCCTTGGTTTCTTCTTCCCGCAGCAATGCTACCTCGGCGTTGATTTCCAAGCACTCACCGGGCTCCAAAAAAACCAACGATTGCTTGGACGAACTGCCGTGAAAGGCGCCGTGGGCGCGGTTTTTGTACGATGCCGTTACGGCCAACACGCGTCGTTCGTCGGCCACCCTCTCGCGTATGTCTCCCAGCCACCCTTCGGATTCGTACCGACGGAGCACTTTGTAGAAGATTCGGTCGGCAGCGGCGCGTTTTCGGGACAATACCTGCCTTATTTCGGCCAATTCCTTGCTGGCCGAAGTTTTTACTTCGCCGTTGCGCTCCAATATTTTGTCGATCCACAAAGGAACTTCATCCACCGGTGGGGTGCGCTCCAGCAAGCGAACCACGGCCGGCATGGACGCGCGGTGCAATCCGCAAAACCGATAAAGATTCTGATAACTTTCTGTCTGTGCTTTGAGGGCCAGAAACTGTTCGGAACTCAAGACGGCCTCGCGCACCCGCAACAAGGTCAACGCCGACGCGGTATCGGCCGTGGCCACGGCCGGTAAAAAATGCCCCTGTTGGTACAAGGAAAGCATTTGGTCGGTACGCTCCAATTCCTCTGCTTGCGCCTCCCAGCGAAATTCGGGCTGCAGCTCTTCTATGCGGCGGCGGGCCTGCGGCGTCGCCGCCCGCTCCCCCACCATCGCCTTCAGCGCCGTAAAATCGAGGCTGTCTGCTGCGTCCGCCGGATACAGCATGTATCAGTCGACTTTTTCGGGACGCATTTGCGGGAAAAACAAAACCTCCTGAATGCTGCTCTGGTTCGTCAACAACATCGTCAAACGGTCCATTCCAATCCCCATGCCCGCGGTCGGCGGCATGCCGTACTCCAACGCGCGCAAAAAGTCCTGATCAATGAACATCGCCTCGTCGTCGCCCTTTTCGGACAACTTCAACTGCTCCTCAAAACGCTCGCGCTGGTCAATAGGGTCGTTCAACTCGCTGTAGGCATTGGCCAGCTCTTTCCCGTTCACAAACAACTCAAAACGCTCCGTCAACGAAGGATTGTCGCGGTGCCGCTTGCACAGCGGAGACATCTCAATGGGATAATCCGTAATGAATGTTGGCTGCACGTAGTGGTGCTCGCACTTTTCGCCAAAAATCTCGTCGATCAACTTGCCCAAGCCCATTTCCGGCTTCACTTCCACGCCCAACGAGCGCGCAATGGTGCGAACCTCGTCTTCGGACTTGCCGTTTAAATCGTGACCGGTGTGCACGCGGATGGCTTCCAAAATAGGCACCCGCGGGAACGGGGCTTGGAACGAAATAGTGCGTTGGCCCACCTGTACTTCCACGGAGCCGCCCGTCACTTCGCGAACCACCTCTTCCAACAAAGATTCGGTGAACTGCATCATCCATCGGTAATCCTTGTAGGCCACGTAAATTTCCATCACCGTGAATTCCGGATTGTGCGTCCGGTCCATTCCTTCGTTTCGGAAATCTTTGGCAAACTCGTAGACGCCGTCGAACCCACCCACAATCAAGCGCTTCAAATACAGTTCGTTCGCAATGCGTAAATACAGCGGGATGTCCAAAGCATTGTGGTGCGTGATGAAGGGGCGTGCGGCAGCTCCACCGGGAATGGGCTGCAAAACAGGCGTTTCCACCTCCAAATAACCCGCGCGGTCAAACACTTTGCGCATGGTATTGAAGATTTTCGTGCGCTTCACAAAAACGTCTTTCACACCTTCGTTCACCACCAAATCCACGTACCGCTGGCGGTAACGCAGCTCGGGATCGGAAAAAGCGTCGTACACCGTACCGTCTGCATCCGTTTTTACCACCGGCAATGGACGCAGCGATTTGCTCAAAACGATGAGCGAAGTGGCGTGTACCGAAATTTCACCGGTCTGGGTTTTGAACACGTGTCCTTCCACGCCCACAAAGTCACCCATGTCCAAGAGTTTCTTGAACACCTCGTTGTACAAGTCCTTGTTTTCGCCCGGGCACAATTCGTCGCGGTTCAGGTACACCTGAATGCGCGCGGAACTGTCCTTGAGCACAGCAAAAGAGGCCTTGCCCATGATCCGTCGGGCCATCAACCGACCCGCCACGCACACCTTGGAATAAGCATCCGGATTGGCCTCGTAGCCGTTCAAAAGTTCTTCCGCCGAATGCGTAATGGGATACGACGCGGCCGGATAAGGTTCAATGCCCAGAGCCCGCAGCTGCGTCAGGGACTCGCGGCGGAACAGTTCTTGTTCGTTTAGGGTACGCTCCATAGGCCGCAAAGATAGGGATTGTGCGCGGTGGGCTATCTTTGTACCCCTAAGGAAAACCCTATGTCTTCACGTCCCGTTCGCGTTCGATTCGCCCCCAGCCCTACCGGCCCACTCCACATGGGTGGCGTTCGCACGGCCCTGTACAACTATCTGTTTGCCAAGCAACACGGCGGCAAATTCCTGCTGCGCATTGAAGACACGGACCAAACCCGCTTTGTTCCCGGTGCAGAAGAGTACATTTTGGAGGCGCTGGCCTGGTGCGGCATTTCACCGGACGAAGGCCAAGGCGTTGGCGGACCCCACGCGCCGTACCGCCAATCGGAACGCAAACCTATGTACCGCCAATACGCCGATCAACTGATTGCCGACGGCAACGCGTACTATGCGTTTGACACCCCGGAAGACCTGGAGTTGGTTCGCGAACGCGCCAAGGCCGCGGGCAATCCCAACTGGCAGTACAACAGCATTACGCGTACGGCCATGAAAAACAGTTTAACGCTTCCCGCAGAAGAAGTTGAGCGTCGGCTGGCTGCCGGAGATCCGTACGTGATCCGCGTCAAGTTGCCGCGCAACGAAGAAGTCAAGTTCCAAGACCGCATTCGCGGCTGGGTGAGTGTCAATACCTTGAATTTGGACGACAAAGTCTTGCTCAAGGGCGACGGCATGCCCACCTACCACTTGGCCAACGTGGTGGACGACCGCCTCATGGATATTTCCCACGTCATTCGTGGAGAAGAGTGGCTGCCTTCCGCGCCGCTGCACATCCTGCTGTACCGGTTCTTCAATTGGGAAGCACCAGAATTTGCACACTTGCCCCTGCTCCTTCGTCCGGACGGAAACGGAAAACTCTCCAAGCGCGACGGCGATCGACTGGGCTTCCCGGTATTTCCCCTGCATTGGGTCAGCCCGGAAACCGGCGAGGTCTCCAGCGGCTACCGCGAACGCGGATTTTTGCCGGAAGCCTTCACCAACATGCTGGCCTTTTTGGGTTGGAACCCCGGGGACAACCGCGAATTGTTCACCCTCAACGAACTCGTAGAGGCCTTCAATTTGGACAAGGTGCACAAGGCCGGCGCACGTTTTGACTTTGAAAAAGCCAAGTGGTTCAACCAGCAATTTTTGCGCGCGCTTCCCGCGGAGGAACTCGCTCAAAAAGTGGCTGCGGATTTGACCCAACGCGGCATTGCCGTACCCGCTCCCCACGTGCTGGAGGGCGCCTGTTCCCTATTGTTGGACCGCGCCGTGTTCCCGCAAGACGTCTACGAAAACGGACCCTATCTGTTCCACGCTCCCCACGGGTACGACCCCGAAATGATGGGCAAGAAATGGACGGACACCTCCGCCGAACACCTGCGCGCTTTGGCACAACGCTTTGCCACCGTGGAACCCTTTGCCGCGGAAGCTCTGGAATCCAACTTTAAATCCTACCTCGCAGAATCCGGGCAGGGATTTGGTCAATTGGGGCCTGTTTTGCGTTTGGCCATCACGGGCGTTACGGTAGGACCGTCGGTCTTTGAAACCATGGCCCTTTTAGGCAAGACCGAATCGCTTGAACGCATCGAAAGCATTTGCCGTGCGCATTGAGGTGACGCAACAAAGGCTGTACGCCTTCCACGGCTGCCTGGCGGAAGAAGCGCAAATTGGATCCCACTACGAGGTAGATCTGGCGGTGGACGTTTCCGACGAACGAAGCGCACAAACGGATCAATTAAACGACACCGTGGATTACGTCCTGCTCGCCCGCATTGCGCGCGAAGAAATGGCCGTACGGGCGCAATTGCTGGAAACCGTGGTCTTGCGCATTGGCGAACGCATCCTCCGCGAAGCACCCTCCGTGGATTGGGCTCGGGTGCGGGTGGCCAAACTCAGCCCGCCCATTGACGCGGATGTAGAACGCGTGACGGTTCAAATGGAGTTTCGTCCCGACGGATCCCTGCGTTCCTAGTACCGGAACAACTCAAGCGCAATTCGCAACAATTGCGTATCTTTGCAGTCCGCTCAAAAATTGGTCTCGTGGCCGAGTGGCTAGGCTCAGCTCTGCAAAAGCTGCTACAGCGGTTCGAATCCGCTCGAGACCTCTCTTTTTTCCCCGCCTCTGGCGGGGTTTTTTTTTCGGTACAAGAGCACAAACGTCATCACAACAGCACACATGGCGTGTTGCGTACCTTTGCCTTATGGCAACATACTCAATTACTGACTTTTCCGCACTGGGTTTAAAACCCACCAACGCGGGCACTTGGACCGGTCGTCAATCCTCCAAAGCAGGATCTATTTTAACGAGTTATTCCCCGGTGGATGGAAAAGCCATCGGTGAAGTAAGCACCACCACGCGGGCGGAATACGATTCCGTATTGGATAAAGCCCACGAGGCATTCCGCTACTGGCGCACCGTTCCTGCACCCAAGCGCGGTGAAATCGTCCGACAATTTGGCAATGTGTTGCGCGAGAACAAAGACCTGTTGGGTAAATTGGTCAGCTACGAAATGGGCAAATCCCTCCAAGAAGGTTGGGGTGAAGTCCAAGAAATGATCGACATCTGCGATTACGCCGTTGGATTGTCTCGCCAACTTACCGGTCTGACCATTCAAAGCGAACGTCCCAACCACCACATGATGGAACAATGGCACCCCTTAGGTATTGTGGGGGTCATCAGTGCCTTTAACTTCCCCGTGGCCGTGTGGAGTTGGAACGCGGCACTGGCCTGGGTTTGCGGCGACGTAGTGGTATGGAAAGCTTCCGAAAAAGCTCCGTTGTGCGCTGTAGCTTGCCAATACCTTTGGAACCAAGTGGCGGAAGCCAACGACCTTCCTGAAGGAATCAGCACCATTGTAACGGGAGCTGTTGAAGTAGGCCAATGGATGACCGCAGACTCACGTGTTCCTTTGGTTTCCGCAACGGGTTCTACCGCCATGGGCCGTAAGGTTGGAGCGGTGGTTGCAGAGCGTTTTGGACGTACCATTTTGGAATTGGGCGGCAACAACGCCATCATCGTTACCCCGGAAGCTGATTTAAAAATGACCGTTATCGGTACGGTTTTCGGTGCTGTTGGTACCGCCGGACAGCGCTGCACCAGTACGCGTCGACTCATCGTACACGAGTCCATTATTGAAAAAGTAGTGGACGTATTGAAAAAGGCCTACAGCCAATTGACCATTGGCAATCCGCTGGATCCTTCCGTACACGTTGGTCCATTGATTGATCAAGCGGCCGTGGCTCAATACGAACACGCTTTGAAAGAAGTGGTGCGCGAAGGCGGCACCATTCTGGTAGAAGGTGGTGTGCTCAGCGGTCCCGGATACGAAAGCGGATGCTACGTAAAACCCGCCATTGCTCGGGTTGAAAACCACTACGCCATTGTGCAACACGAGACGTTTGCGCCCATTTTATACGTCATGACCTATTCAACCCTGGAAGAAGCAATTGCGCTGCAAAACGGGGTGCCGCAAGGCCTCTCGTCGGCCATCATGACCCTCAACATGCGCGAGGCACACCAGTTCTTGTCTGCAGCCGGCTCCGACTGCGGCATCGCCAACGTCAACATTGGCACCAGCGGTGCGGAAATCGGCGGCGCCTTTGGCGGTGAAAAGGAAACAGGGGGCGGACGCGAATCTGGATCCGACAGCTGGAAGGCGTACATGCGTCGCCAAACCAACACGCTGAACTACGGAAACAACCTTCCCTTGGCGCAAGGCATTGTTTTCAACATTGAATAACCATTAAAAACTTTTTTTAACTAGAATCTTCTTGTTTTTAATAGTCGGTTCATAAGGGGGATAACTTTTGTCCCCCTTTTTCTTTTCAATGCATTTTTGACTTTGTCAACAGTTTATGAACATCGTATGGAATTTGAAGTTCCTTTAGTAGCAACGCTTTAGTTCCGTTCTTTCTTTTTTTATGAGCGATTGTTGATGATCGTGTTCTGATTTAATCGTTAAAATCTTTTACCCCCACTTCCGTTCGTGCGGTTGTGGATAAAGTGGGGTAATTTTGCAGGGTCTAATTTTTGTACTGACTTATTCACACAAGTTCACAGGTTATGAACATAGCTATTGGTGCGGATCACGCTGGATTTGATCTTAAAGAGAAAATCAAGCAATTACTCTTGGAAGAAGGTCATACGGTTTTGGACCATGGTGCTTATTCTTCCGATCGTGTGGATTACCCAGATCATGCTCATCCGGTTGCCAATGATTTGGAATCGGGCGATGCAGATTTGGGAATTCTCTTGTGTGGCTCGGGTAATGGAATTGCCATGACGGCCAATAAACACCAAGGTGTTCGCGCTGCGTTGTGTTGGCTGCCTGAATTGGCATCCTTGGCGCGCGAGCACAACGATGCCAATATTCTGGTATTGCCCGCACGTTTCATTGAGCCTGCTGTGGCTTTCGCTTGTGTAGCTGCCTTTTTGGAAGCGGAATTTGAGGGCGGCCGCCACGAAGATCGTGTTGCTAAAATTCCTTGCGCTTGATCCGATCTGCTGCACAGTGGCTCATCACCTACCGTCTGCGTCGATTCCGACACGGCTTGTTGGTGAACGCACTCCTGTTGCTTGCATCTATTTTATTGATTTGGTTGCTGTTTTTGGCTGCGGAGGTTGGTCTCTACCTGACGCCATCGGTTAAAAGGACGGGATTATTTCTTTCAGCAGCGGCTGTTTTTATTGCTGTATGGTGGACCCTGGTGCTTCCGAGTCTTCGTTTTTTACGGGGTACTTATTTTTCCTTGGAAGAATGTGCTCGTGAGTTGGGAAATCGTTTTCCCGATTTAGACGATAAGTTACTGAATGCCTATCAGTTAGAATTGATGGGTTCCACACCACGAATCCATCGGGCTGTGGAAGAACGCTTGGAACAAGCTTTGAAATTTCCGTTGTGGGATCAATTTTCCTGGAAAGCACTTCGTCCTTACTTGCTCGTCTTGGTGGTACTCGTGCTGTTTCTAGGAACGGCCACGCGCTTCCAACCCGTTCAATTTGCTCAAAATCGTTTATTGGCTTGGGATCAAACATTTACACCTCCGCCCCCCTTTGAGGTTGAATGGAAGGCTCCGATTCGCGCAGAAGAAGGTCAAACGGTAGTTGTTCGTGCCAAACCCTTGGGGGTGCGTTTGGATTCCTGGACTGCAGAAATGAATGGTCAGCGTTTGGTTGGTCAGAAACAGGCCGACGGTTCCTTTCAATGGGTAACCCGTATGAACGACGAACATCAAGATTGGACGTTACTTTTTGGAGATTACCGTTGGGAAACAAAGCGCGTCGAATGGGTACCTGCCATAGCCTGGAATGCCATTCGGTTTCGAATTGTCTCGCCCGCCTATACTGGCGAGAAGGAACGTTTCGTAGAAGGTCTCCAAGATTTAGAGTGTACAGTTGGTTCGATGATTGAGTGGGAGTTAAATGCAGACAATGCCTCAAACATCCGTTGGGACTTTAATTCGAGACAAGGACGCGTATGGTCCATTCCCTTTCGTGGTTCTTTTGTGGTTCAGGAATCGGTCAAGTTGGAGTTGTTTGCTAAAGGAATAATGGGTAGGTGGCGAACAGGTGGTTCCATGTACCTAAGAGCGATTCCTGATGCTCCCCCCGTTTTGTCGGTGGACTGGACTGTAGATTCTTTATCCGGTACCGCTCGGGCTGTTTGGCGTGCTGAAGACGACCGTGCTTTAGTTCGTGTCGTATTGGGCAGAAGCGAACAGCGTATGGGTAAAGTGCCTGTTGCTTCCGGTACTTTTTCCATGTCTCTTCTTGGTTCTCGAGAGTCTTGGGTTGCGTATGCGGTAGATACCAAAGGTCAACGTTCAGAACCGGTTGTTTTTCAAAAGCCTCGTTTTGGAGCACAAGACCAGCAATTGGCTGCTGCTTCAGCAGTGCGTTCCTTGGCCCAGCAGGCAGAGATGACCCGTCGATCGGCCGAACAAATTAATAAGCGTTCTGCAGAAGAGCGAAGAAGGCAGACCCAAAGGAAAAATGCGGAGTCGGAGCAAGTCCAGAAGCAAGTTGAATCAGAATTCAAGGAGCAAGCTTTGGAACAGTTGAAAGCGCTGGAGAAAGCTGTACAATCGTTGAAATTGCCCAATGCGGACCGTATGGCACAGGAAAAGCAATGGGAAGATAAGCGCCAGAAAATTGAGGAGTTGTTGCAGCAGTTGCAGCGTCCAGAGCAAAATACCTCGGTACAGAAATCCGCAGCTTCCTTACAGCGAATGGAAGCTTTACTGGAGCAGCTCCTCAAAGAACAAGAGCAATTACTTGCCATTCAATCGCTGGAACGGTTATCTGAAGAGCAAAAGAAGTTGTCGGAGCGGTCCGATAACAACGAACAATCGCTTCAAAAGGAGCTGGCTGAAGAAACAGAGGAACTGAACGATAAGCATGAATCTCAAGAATTGGAGAATGCGAGCAAAGAGCAGAATGATTTAAAGAAGCAAGCCAATCCTTCCAACAATGATCAAGCGAAGGCCGCAGAGAGTTTGAAGAAAGCTGCTCAGCAAATGCGTCAGAAGATGCAGGAATCTCAGGAATCCAAAACGGAAGAGGAAATCAAGAGTTTGAAGCAGCTCATAGACAATCTACTTCAAGTAAGCTTTGGATTGGAGCGGTTGTCGGATCGAACCTCTGTGGCGGTTCCGGCAGACCCGAACTATGCTGCATGGCAAAAGGAATTGCAGCGACTTCAGGAAGGTACGCGCCTAATTGGAGATACCCTCCGTGCGATCGGTATGCGTAGGCCCGATATTGGTGCCAAGACTTCGCAGCATGTTGAAGATTTATTGAACTATGGAATGCAGGCTAAGGCACATCTCAAAGAGCGGCAGGGTTCGAATGCCGGTGTGCAATTGCAGAAGGCCATGAAGGAGTCCAACGATTTAGCCGTTCTTTTCCAAGAAGCGTTGAACAATGCCCAGCAGCAGCTGTCGAACATGAAAAAGGACGGTACAGGCAGTTGTTCAAAGCCGGGGAGCGGTAAGCCTTCCGCTTCGGGAATGCGTAAAATGCAAGGTCAGTTAGCGGAGCAAATGAAGTCCTTGGGCTCTCGTCCGGGTCAACAGTCGGGCATGCAACCGGGAGAATCAAGCGGTCAAC
>CAYXHJ010000017.1:0-12694 GCA_964464855.1 uncultured Owenweeksia sp.
ACCCCGAATTTCAGCTGCGCTGAAATTCGGGGTTTATCTTTGATGGGCCGTTCGCGATCCACTAAAAAAGCCAAAAAACCTACGCCGTGCGAGACCTCACCACCTACGAAGACGTTGCCGCCGTTGTGCGCACCCAATACGATTTGTTGCTGGCTTCCCCACAAACGGCGCCCCATTTTGCAGGCGTAGACCTGGAACACCACCTGCCGCGCGTATACACCTTTTGGGCCTTCACCTTGGGCTTGGGAGATGCGAGCTACCGCGGTTCGGTCTTTGAACCGCACGCGCGGTTAAAACTTTCAGAAGCGGACTACGTGGTGTGGCAAAACGCCCTAAAAACCGCTCTGGAAAAAAACGGTTTTTCGGGCCCCGTGTGCGACAGCATGGTCGCCAAGGCCCGCATGATGGAATTCATCTTCAAAAGCAAAATGCCGCCAGCAGGCGAATCCACGGCCGCAGCCAATTGAACCGTTCCAGCCCTTAATCGGACTGCGCGGAGTTGTGCGAACTAGTGAATAGCAAAAAGAATCAGCTCCAGGTGGCGCTCCCTTTGGCCACCATGGCTCCATGCACCGAGTACAGGTACACCTCCAAAACGGTGTGGCGCTCGCTGTAGGAAACCCGATCCACCTCCAAGGTCACCACATTGGACTGCGTGTGCGACACAATCAAGTCCACAGAAAAATGGCGCAAAGCCATGGGCGTTGGTAAAAACTCACTGCCGTAGGCCAAAACGGAAGCCAAAAGCAATTCCGACGCCTCCATCCATCCCAATGCATCGCTTCGCACCGGAGTGCCCACCAATCGGTAATATTCCTCTTGGGTGTGCATTTCCCGGATCTGCAAAACCTGATTCAGGCTGCGTGCGGGCTGGGGAGCAGTGGGAGATTCGGACGTCATTCAGTACAAATTTACGATTTAATTTGAGTTAATTGGTTCGGATTTGTACCTTTAGATATGCCTAGAACCGCGTTACTGATTGAATTGGTCCAAGAATTGGACGCTTATGAAAAGGCGTCGGACCGCCCAGACGACATCACCATGGAGTCTTTTCTGGGCCACATGCACGCCAAATATTTGGAACCACCTTTGAAGTTCAGGAGCATGGGGGGCGAAATCGAAATCACGGTGCAAAACCGCGGAGCTGAGCGCGAAACGGACATCAGCGTCCTGATCACCCTCCTGTTTCGGTACGCGAAATACTACACCGCTTTAGCGCTGGAAGAGTGCGATTTAAACAGCATCGACGAATTCTCCTTCGTGATCGTTTTGATGACGCATCCCAGTTTGTCCAAAACCGAACTAATCCGACAAAATGCCGTCGAAAAATCTACTGGAATTGAGATCATTAACCGTTTGATAAAGAAGGGATGGATGGAGCAGTTCCCCGGTGAGACGGACAAAAGAACCCAACGCGTCCGAATGACCGAACAAGGCCGACGCTGGATGTATCCGATTCTGCACGACGTTGAAAAGGTGGGACAAGTATTTGCGGGAAAACTAACCGTGTCCGAAAGAAACAGTCTGCATTACTTGCTGCGCAAGCTG
Organism: uncultured Owenweeksia sp.; assembly: GCA_964464855.1. Lineage (GTDB taxonomy): Bacteria > Bacteroidota > Bacteroidia > Flavobacteriales > Schleiferiaceae > CAMDTE01. The sequence goes on from CAYXHJ010000017.1 coordinate 1,549, forward strand.
GAAATGCACCACCATCAATTGAGAACCCAATTTCCAGACGCCACCCTCAACGAACTCATTGTGGCCACCTGGAGGCCTGAAAACAACGAAGGGACCACCGCGGATGCGGTGGCCCCTTCGTGAACGCGGCGTGGGAACGAATTACGCCTTCAGCAGCTGCACATCGCCCTGCAGCTTGATTTCGTCGGACACCAACAAATTGCCGGCCTCGTTCACCACATGAAAGCTCAAACCAAAGTCTTTCCGGTTCAAAGAACCCGTAAAAGTCAAGCCAGCCTTGGTATTGCCCCATGGATCCACGGCAACACCCGCAACTTCAACGTGCAAACGCACGGGCTTTTCAACACCGCGAATGGACATCGTTCCGTTCACGTGCAACTCACCTTCCCCAACCTTTTCAACAGAAGTAGACGTAAACGTCAACTTGGGGTGATTTTCCACGTCAAAGAAATCCGGGCTTTTCAAGTGACCGTCGCGGTCCGCATTCTTAGTGTCCACACTTGCAACGTCTGCTTCAAACGAGAACTGTGCGTCGGAGAAATCGTCGGCCTCAGCAACCACGCTGCCGTTGAACGATGCAAACCGACCGGAAACGGTGGTGATCATGAGGTGGCGCGCTTTGAATCCAATTTCGGTGTGCGCGGGGTCTAAGTTCCAAGTTGCCATAGGATGATTTGTTTTTAAGGTTTAACGGTATTTGATGTTTCAACAACAATACAAAGATACAATCGGTTTTCAATGTTGCAACATTGATTAGGTTAATTTTAACCAATCCCTATTTTTTCTAATTTGGCCCGCATGAATAAGACCTATACAGACCTCGGCTTGCTGCTGCTTCGCGCCGGCAGCGGACTCCTCATGATTCCCCACGGATGGGGCAAAGCTAAATGGTTGTTCTCCGGTGAGCCCATTGAATTTTTCAACTTTCTGGGCTTGGGAGACACTGCCTCCTTGGCGCTTACCGTTGGCGGAGAACTGATTGCTCCAGCACTGATTGTGTTGGGTATTTTCGCCCGCTGGGCGGCCATTCCCGCCGCCTTTACCATGGCCGTGGCCGGCTTTTGGGTACACGCGGCGGACCCCATTGGGGACAAAGAGTTGTCTTTGCTCTACTTTGCCGCGTACACCGCCATTGCCCTGATGGGCTCCGGGAAGTACAGCTTGGAGACCCTCTGGAAAAAGAATTGAGTTTCGGTGCACCGCGCCCCCAACCACTCGGATCGGGGGCGCGGCACTGAACCCTGCACGCTACTGCACCACCAGAGGCGCCGCACCGTTGGGAAACACCAAGGTATAAAATCCAGGCGCCCAATTGCCTGCCTCGGCGCCTTCGGCGCCGCTGGCCACCGGCCACTCCGCCAAACACCTTCCCTGCGCGTCCACCACACGAACCCAACCTTCCGATCCCGGGGGTACGTCCCACCGCACCCGCTGTCCGGCGCGTACCGGCTGCGGATACACGCGCACGGCGTGTCCCTTCGGCTCGTCAACGCCCAACGGCTGGTGGTAATCCACCACGGCGTGGCCCTCGTCGTCCGAAGCGAGCACCGACCAAGTTGAACTCGCCGATCCGGAGTAATCGTCGGCTACCGTCGGCACCCGCAAAGACTGCTGACCGTGGTGGCGTAGCGCCAAACTGTACCCCAGACCTTGGACGTATCCGTACGGATAAGGAACCACTCCTTCAATGGGAATGCTCCCAAAGACAGAGTCCTGGAACGCCACGTTCCACCGCGTCTGCCAGCCAAACGAGGTCCAGTACAACCGCAGCAATACTTGGTACGTGGGCGGCTGGGTTGCGCCGGGCGTCCACCCGTTGGACCAATTCACGCCCATGGAGGCCGGCAGGTCTGCGCCCCGGTGGACCACCGGGAACGACAAGCCACCAAGGACATGCAAAGCGGGTGCAGCAGCACCGGTCCGCATCTGAACAAATCCGGACGACCCCGGCACTTCGAAAATCGGCGAAACCACGGCTCCCAAGGTGTCCAGAGCAAAAAGGTACACGTCGCTTCCCCCCAAAGCCGGGCCGGCGTGCGTTTGACCGTCCAACGTGAAGCCAACGGACGTCGTGCCGGAAACAAATGCCGCAGTGTTGTAGCCATTGGGCCCCAAAAACGTGGCGGGAACGGGAGTCAATCGCGGCGCATCGCAAGTGATGTCTTCCCATACCCGAATCCATTTCAGCGTCCAGTGTTTGTTCAAATAAGCCACCCACCGGTTGTACGCGGGTGCATTGGCCGGAACCGCAACACCGTCGGCCACCTGCAACGGAACCGCGCAAGAACCGGACAGCATGAAGCCACCGTTGGACAAGCGCTCAACGTGTGCTCCATACCCCAATCCGTATAAATCCTTCCTCCGCAACACCTGACCGTTGGGCGTCACTTCCGTCAACCGAACCGGTCCGCCAAACCCTCCTTGGGCACTCATTAAAGCGGCCTTTCCGTTGTAGACGGCCATGGCTTGAGTGGTGTCCGGTTGTTCCCACAGGATTGACGTCTGCCCGGCCGAACTTCGGTGCATAAAAACCTGTCGAAATTGATTGGGTGAATAATAACTCTGGGTGCCAAAACGAAGGCTGTCGAAATAGCCAAACCGCATCCACAATCCGAAGGTTGGATCGTACGCCAATTGCTGCACGGTGGCACGCCCGTTCACCGGAATTACCTGTGCCGAGCCGGGGAATGCGTCACGCACCACTACGCGCGCATCGCCCAAATTGGTGTTGTACGCCAACTTCCTGCGGTGCAAATAGCCGTAGGCGCTTTCCGCGGGCACTCCTCCCCAAGAAGTGAAGGCCGACGGATCGTATATGGGGTTCGCGGGCGCGCCGGAGGAAACCCCAGAAGCCTCGTACCAATGCCCGGTTAAATGGACGGTATTGGATCCCTGACCGTGCGCCAAAACGCCACAACCCAACACCCCTAAAAACACTAAAATTCGTTGCTTAATTTGCCAATTCATATCCGAAAATTACGACGCATTAAGAAAACAAAATCCAACAATGAGTATTCGATCCTAGGGCAATTTCGTATATTTGAATTGTTCCGATCCCATTCGGAACAAATTTTTTGATGATTTTAGAACTGTGGCGTGCGGGGGGCCGGATGCTTATTATCTCCGGGCTTTTTGCCGTCCATGTTGCAGCACAATCAACGCCTGCACCCAAATCGTACCTGTGGTTTTCCAACGAACCCGTTCCGCAGGCCTACCGCACCACAGACGAACAATGGGTTGCCCGATTTGAAAAATTGGAGGAATCCGCCACCTTGACGGACCGCAGCATCCATCGGGCCCGGTTGCTTTCGCGCTACGCCACCCAAGATGCCCTATTGGACGGCAAATTGGCATTCAATCACCCCCTTCAGGAGTACCTCAACAAAATAAAAAACCATCTGCTGCGGAACGAACCCGGTCTGCGGGACAGCATTCGGGTTCACTTGGAAATCAATCCGGACCCCGGTGCATTCATGAGCATTTCGGGCGATTTGCGCTTTACAACGGGCATGTTCAGCCGGTGCATTTCTGAGGCCCAGGTGGCGGGAATCATTGCCCACGAAATCATCCACTACTCGGAGGAACACAGTGCCAAATCCATCCGCAATCCGTATGGCACCAACGACTCCGACAACGTCCCCCTCACCAGCATCTCTACGCGGTACAGCCACCAGCGTGAATTGGAAGCAGACACCAAGGCCCTGAACAGCTTCCTGAAAGAAAGTGGATACCGCCTGGAAGACGTAACTCAATTGTTTGATTTATTGGCGTACAGCTACTTGCCCTTGAGCGATTTTCCCTTTCCTTTTGAATCCTTGGTGCCGGACTGCTGGATGACGGAAGCCAGCAAGTACATCGAATCGCCGCGCCCCATCACCCCCCAAGACAAGCTGGACGACTCCCGCTCCTCCCACCCCAATGCCTACCGCCGCCAAACCGCCTTTCAAGCCAAATTGAACGAAATCGGCTACGTTTCCGGAACTGGAAGTTCCTATTTGGTGGACAGCAAGGAACACTTCAAATCGCTCCAGGAGTCCATTCAAAAGCAGGAGATCTTTCTGCAAAGCGTTCACCACAACTACCTCCAAACCCTGTACGAAGAATTCAACGCCCATCCGGAGGAGTATACCTTGTTGGGCATGCACGCCTTGTGGGCCCTCACCACGTTGCGGCTGGACAACAATTTTGACAAAGAAATCGGACTGCACTCGGATTTTGAAGGTGAGATTTCTTCGCTCCATTGGTTCCTGACCAACATTCCCAAAAAAGACTTGATTTTGTTGGCGTTCCGTCGGGCGGTGGAAACGGAACAAGCAAACCCCAACAGTGAAATGGCCCGACGCATGACGGCCAACCTTGCAGGGCAAGCCAAGCGGTCCTTCTCCCTAAAGATGTTGCCTTGGGAACACCCTTTGTTTTGCGGAATTTCAGACACATTATCCTACGCAAGTGCTTTCCGAAAAGGCCTCGCCGTTTCCAACGAGCAGCACTATTTTGCGCGAACCGCCGAAGTTATTGTGGGCAAAAATGCCGACGACCGCAACATCAAACGCAACAGCACCACCTTGCTGCCGGCGTCGATCTACTACCACGCCAGTGGTGAACCGTTGATGAAAAGCATCGCACAAACGCGTGAATACTTGGAAAGCAGCTTGTTGGTGGACTTGGAGGACCGCCCGGAGGCAAGCTACTTGCCCTACGCCGCTACGCGCATCCACGCCGATCCACAGGTGCGCAACCGCGTTTTGGCGCTGGATTATTGGTTGGAAGACATGGCCTACATGACCAATTGGAATTCAACGATTTCGATGTTTACGGACGAAGCCCAAATTTGGAAAGAGGCGCTGAAAACAGAGCGCTTGTCCCGACTCAACCTCGGCACCCCCTTGTTTAATTCGTTTTTGGTCACGTTCGACACCGATAACCAACGCGCTGTTGACGCGGTCCGGTACCAAACCGGATCGTCCAAAAAAACCGCTAAAAAAATGATCGGCTGGTGGTTGCAATCCGTCGGCGCCCCTGAGAAAGAAGCAGAAGAAAAAGCAGAATGAAAAAACTTCTAAAAACAAGCACGGCAGGATGGCCGGCCCTCCGCGCCGCAATGCCGTTGATTGCGGTAATCTCGCTCCTCATCGCAGCATCCAGCTGTTCCGCGCTCAAGGTGCAGAAAGACGCTTTTGTGCGTTTTGAATCCGACCTTCCCTTGGAGTTGGGCGACGAGGAGTCCACCCTGGGCGCCACCAACGAATGGCTTCCGGTCTACCAGCTGGGCGGACGTTCTGTAAACCTCATCGTTAAGGCGGATAACATTCCACTGGATACGGTGGTGCTGCTGCGCAAAAAGCATCCCTACAACCGCGTGCGCAATGTGCTCGTGGTGGGGGTTCCTTTGGCCGCAGCGGTAGTGGTGCCCAACTACTACCCTGAGGTCAACCCCGCTGAGGCGTTTCAAACGGCCTTTTTTTTGGCATTGGGCGCATTGTGGGCGGACAAAACCACCGATAATTACCGCTACAAACTGCAAAACAACCAAACGATTTCCTACGAACTGCCCAACAACAAGAAAGAGCGCTACGCTCAAGTGATGAAGAAAGCGGAGGAAAACGCGTTGGCAGATGCCGTACGCAAGCCTGCCTCAGAATTAACTACCGTGGACTACCTCCCGGAATCCTTGCGGGCCAAATTTGGCTTAACCAGTGTGCCTTTGGCGGCACCTGCCGCATCCGCCGTACCTGCTAGCGGCGCGAGCACTCCGGCCAGCGCAGCGCCAACAACAGCTACCACTCCCGCGACTCCTTCAACCACGGGATCGTCTGCGAGCGCACCCGCAGGATCAGTGGCGGCGCCGGTTCCGGCCGGTCAATCCACCGTGGTGTTGAAAAATACCGCATCCACCCCCATCCGCGTCTACCTCTCGGTGGAAAAAAGCTTTGTTGTTCGTGCTGCATCCAGCCTGCCCGTTCAAGTTCCGGCTGGCGCAACTCTGTATTTGGCCCAAAATGCGCGTCCGCTGCAATTAAAAGCCGTCGGAACAGCACCAGCACCCAACCAACCGCAACTTACGCTGGACCTCCAACAAATTCAAGCTACTTGGGAATGAAATCATCTCTGAAAAGCCTGCTAATTGGAGGCATAATCGCCTTTTATGGCAACCTGTGGGGACAGTCGGACCTCAAACAAGTAATACCGTATTCATTCCCTGGGGTGATTACAGACACCGCCTACGTTTACCAGAATTCATTTGTGCCGTTTCGACCGTTCCGAGCAGGAAACGTGTATTTTACCGCGCAGTACAGCCACCCCAACCCTCGATTTGGATTGGGTTACAGCCACGTGTACAGCCCCAAAAGCGACTGGTTTCTGTACACCAACTTGGAGTACATCGCGACTTTTGCAAGTTTTATGGACTACGACGGAAACCGCGGAACTTTTGCGCTGAGCCTTCCGGCCATCCGAGAATTGCTTGGATTCAGTGGGAGCGCGGTTTATGCCCACGTCTACAGCCGCAAACTGCGGGCCAATACGGGATACGCATCTGTGGCCTACCGTTCTCGAGGCAATACCAGCACCAACTACATGATCAAATTTGACAACGGCACCAGCGTATTCAAAACCTGGCGCCTGGGATTGAGTCAAAACCAAAACACGCGTGGACGTTATGGGTCGTACGACACCGAAAGTAATTTTCTCGGCTTCCGCTACCAGGCCTTGCGTTTGGGGGTGGGACGCACCGCGGGCGAAGGTACCGTCATGCGCTTGAAAAAGCGCGACGGACGGACAGCAGAGGTGAGCCTCAGCTCGTCGTACATCGACTTACTCTTGCCCGTAGCGCATCAGAATTTGTATACCGGACTGCTCAACGGCGGCGACCGATTGTCCGTTCGTTACCTCCCCGGATGCGAAATGGGGTTCAGCGAACGCGTGGTAGCTCGTGGAGTAAGCACGCGCAATTGGTATTCGGAGTTCTTTGCGGGCATACACCCGGTTCAATACCGAACTAAGTTCTCGTTCTACGCCGGACTTCGGGTAAAATTAGGCGGCGGTGCACACTTGCCAAGCGAATCCCTGGCTTTGCTGAATAAATGAGAATTGCTTCCGGTTTGTTGACGTCAAAAGGCGCGAAAAAGGAGGAACGTTTGCGGCACCAAGGGACTGCGGTAGGACACAACGGGCTCCCGATCCCGATAAATGGTCATGCACACCACCGAACTCTGGTACAATTCGCTGGTGCTGTAGGTACGATTCACCAAATGCCCAAAACGATCGGGGTCGGAGCGCACCAAAATGGATGCCTGGTACAATTCGTACGTGGTGGGTACGTGCCATTCTCCTTTTGCACTTCCGGTGGGGGCGTAGGAATTCAAGGTTACGTACGGAGCGGATGCGTAGCAAACGTTGGCAATGTGCGCGGTTCGCTGCCGTCCCAGTCTTGGGATCTGCATGTACTCCTTGCGGATAACATAATCGGAATCGTCCCAATCAGGAAGGCAATCCGTATTGCTGGAATAACGCGAAAGTCCCAAAGCAGTGTCCGAAAATTCCAAATAACGCCACTCAAAAGGAACATCCATCGACTCTTTGTACGACCCTTGGTCCAAAACAATGCATCCGGATGTACCCAGTCGTCCCGATTTTCCCGGATTAATCAAAGGCTCGCAGCCGTTGATGGTCAACACTACCAATCCCGCGGCGAGAACCGCAAATTTTCTCTTTAACATGAGTCCAAATTACTTAAAAAACACCATGCGGACGTTTTCACATGTTTTCATTATTCTTCCTGCTGTAGGTGCACTGCTTTTTTGCGGAAACGCACAGGCACAAAAATTCGTGCTGACGGAAACCATTCCAATCCATTCGGAAGTATTGGAAAAAGGACATAAATGGGACGGAATCCAAATCGGTTTACTGGACAGTACGCAGGGCGTTTTGGCATTGAATACACGCTATCCAAAAGGTAGAGGAGATCAAAACATCGCCTCCACGCGGTACTACGCCCCATTTTCGTTGACGAAAAAAACCGTCGACACTGCCAGCCAAATCAACCCCATTTTGATGCGCTTCATGGGCAAAGAAGTCTATCCGGCGGGCTTCATGGCCATGGACAGCGTTTCGCACTTTTTCTATTCGCAATTTGTGCCGGGAAAAAAAATCTTCCGGCTCTTTGCGTATTCCGTGCAACCCACGGACAGTACGCCCAAATCGTCGTTCCGCGTGCTGTTTGAAATCAGTACCTCGGACCCGGACCAAGTGGCTTTTCGCTACTCCCAAACCGGTAAGAACTTTGGCCTGGCCTTCATGCAGTTGGAAGACGACCGCAACGAACGGGCCATCCTGACGTGGCGCGTGTACACCCAAACCATGAAAACGGTTTACGAGCGCACGGAGAAAATCAACTTTGGCGGCGGCAGTGTTTCCTTGATGGAATATGCGCTGACCCCTGAATTGGTGGGCTTGACCACACTCCAACACGGCAATTCCAAAAGCAAACCCAACGGCATTGCCTACTACGTGGTCTCCCGCGAACGGACGTCGGTGTATCAGGGGGAATTGATTACCACGCGCAATCAGGCCCCCTTGGGCACGTGGATGCGGTACAACACAGACTCTGCTCAATTTGACGTAGGTGGCATCTTGGCACCGTCGGCCTACCGAATTCCGGAACGCTGTTTTCACTTCACCATTCCGCTTCAACGCGTGGATCTTCCGCGGGGAGGCACCTTTCCCTTGCCTGAAGAATGGGTGCAGGATTGGAAAGCCGATCAAACCGACTACGGTTTTCGGTACTTTGGGACCAATTTGGTTTCCTTGTACCGCGTGCAGCCCGCCAAAGGGATGCCCTGGTCCATGACCTACGCAGCCGGGGGGTCGCACAAGGGTAAACCGTTTCAATCGGACTTCCTGGTAGCAGGAACCCAACCCAACGGAATCCGGTTCACTACACGATTGGAGCGCAATTTCTCCGTGAACCGCGAAAACTCAGCCGTCGGTCTGTTCACCGTCCCCGAAGTAGGCGCTTTTCTACTGGCGCATGCTCCCGTTGAACCTACTCCTCCCGGCGCGAAGAGCGTGAACGCGGCCGATGGCCCGGTCCTCACCCAAATACTGCCCGACGGTTCTACGGTAAGTCGGCCATTTCCAAAGCCTTCCGACGCTTCCGGAAATTACTTCTACGAAGGGGCGGAAATGGTGAACCGAAAGCAACTTTTGCTGCCGTATCAAACGGCTACTGGACTTTCTTTAGCGCTCTATTCGATTGAACCTTAAAGCACAGGAACTCGGCGTTGGCTCAACGACGCGGCCCCATTCTTTTGTTTCTGCTTAACTTTGACGGAATTACCAATTACAAACCATGAGGAATCGCTTATTCGCTTTCCTGGCCGTGGCCCTTTGGGGTGCGGCTCCGGCCCTCCACGCACAAAACCCTGCACTGGCCGTAAACATCAACGGCGCTTGCGGTACCATCAATGCCCGGAACAACGGCAACGGTGGAGTGAACACGTGCCCGGGCATCAACAGCACGCCGGTGGCAGCCAACGTTGTGGGAACAACCTACGCAACGCCCCCCACCGGAACCAAAACCGGAGACATCCGCATGAACTGGGCGTTCAGCAACGTACGTCCTCCCGTCATTACCAAAATATTTGAACTCGTTGGCGGCAACGCCGTTCAAACCTCCCTGCAGGTGGGCCCTCCCGGGCTCCCCACCCAAAGCGGCGACGTCTATTACTGTTTTTACAGTGCCACCAACTACAACCTACAGGCCGCGCAAACACTCATTTTTGAATACACGGACCCCCAGTACGGTGAAGTGATTGGGTACTGCGCCTTCGATTTCACCACCACCATCCCTACGGGAACTACGGCCAATGTACCGGGTCTTCCCTTGCTTTCCGGGGCGATTGGAACCTCCTTTGTGGACCACCAAAGCATCTGTTCCGGCGGCGACCCCGCAACCATTGCCAGTGCCACTGCTGCGCAAGGTGGGACCTCCCCCTACACCTACGAATGGCAGTCTGCGTCGGACAGTCTGTTCTCGGTGAACTTGACCTCCATTCCCAGCAGCAACACCCTAACGTACAACCCGCCTGCCGGACTCACCACAACCACGTACTTCCGTCGGAAGGTAACGGACGCCGCCAGCGCCACGGCCTTCTCCAATTTCATCCGGGTATCGGTGGTGCCGAGCACGCTTGCCGCCGGCATTTCCAGCCAAACGAACATTGCGTGTTTTGGCGGCGCAACGGGCGAAATCAACGGATCGGTCAGCGGTGGCGTGAGTCCGTACACGTACGCATGGAATACAACTCCTGTACAAAATACCTTGAGCGCAACCGGATTGAGTGCCGGAACCTACACCTTGACCGTTACGGATGCGGCTGGCTGCAGCGCAACCGCACAAGCCACGCTGACGGCACCCGCTTCAGCATTGACGGTAACCGGATCCAAGACCAATGTGGCCTGCTTGGGCGGGACCACAGGAACTGCTACAGCTTCGGCATCGGGAGGAACTGCACCCTACACGTACAGCTGGAACACCACGCCCGTGCAAACAACAAGCACTGCTACGGGCTTAGCTGCGGGAACCTACACCGGTACCGTGACCGACGCCAACGGCTGTACGGCTTCCACGGGCGCTTTGGTTGTGACGCAACCGGCGTCGGCCCTAAATGCCTCCACGGCTCAATCCAACGTTACCAGCAACGGTCTCTTCAACGGATCCGCCAGCGTAACCGCCTTCGGCGGCATTAGCCCCTACACCTACAGCTGGAACACTGCACCAGTGCAAACCACCTCGGCCATCGGCGGCTTGGCTGCCGGAACCTACACGTGTACCGTTACGGACGCAGGCGGCTGCGTAATCACCAAAACCGTCACCATTACCCAGCCTGCTGCTTTGGTGATTGGGTCGTCCGGCCAAACGAATATTTTGTGCTTTGGCCAATCAACCGGTTCTGCAACGGTAACCCCTCAGGGTGGCACCACCCCTTACACCTACAGCTGGAACACCACGCCCGAACAAACCACCGCAACGGCCAGCGGCTTGCCTGCCGGAACCTACACGGTAACGGTGACCGACGCCAGCGGAGCGGTAACCCAACAAACGTTTACCCTGACGCAGCCCGCGAGCTCGGTGAGCGCGAGCGGC
>CAYXHJ010000017.1:12704-12918 GCA_964464855.1 uncultured Owenweeksia sp.
CCAACATACCGGTCGCTTGAGCGCCACAGCCACGGGCGGAACCGGCCCCTACACGTACGCTTGGAACACCACCCCAGCAGCGACTACGGCCACGGTAAACAGCGTTGGCGCCGGATCGTACACCTGCACCATTACGGATGCCAACGGATGCACCACCACGGTGAACCGGTCGGTAACGCAACCGATCTCGGCACTAACCGCGTCGAACATAGGA
>CAYXHJ010000018.1:0-12233 GCA_964464855.1 uncultured Owenweeksia sp.
CAACGCTCTCCTACCACGGGGCAGACTTTGCCGGTTGGCAAGTTCAGCCCGGCCAAAAGACTGTTCAAGGTGTATTGAACGACGCTTTTCGTCATATTTTGGGTGCCGAAGGTGGGGTGGTAGGAGCGGGAAGAACCGATACGGGAGTGCACGGACAGAACTACGTGGCCCACGTGGATTTGCCGCAAGTTCCTATGGATTTGGAACAAGCGCTTTATAAAATCAACCGCATGCTTCCGTCTTCGGTGGTGGTGCACGCCCTGCAACCCGTGAACAGCGATGCGCACGCCCGTCTTTCGTGCACCGGACGGTCTTATTGGTACCGCGTAGCGCGCATTAAAAATCCGTTCAATCGGGATGTTGCTTGGTTCGTGGAACGTCCGTTGAACGACTCCGACCTCCGTTGGGCTGCGGATCTTCTGGTGGGCGAGCACGATTTTTCCGCTTTCGCCAAGGCAGACGCAGACCACACGTCGCCCCTGTGTACCGTCCACCAAGCCCATTGGGAATTTCACGACGAGGAATGGCATTTTCGCATTCGGGCGAATCGTTTTTTGCGGAACATGGTTCGTGCCTTGGTGGGGACGCAGGTGGAATTGGCCTTGGGGCGCTCCAATCGATCGGAATTTGCGGAATTGCTTCAGGGAGGGAGCCGCAGCGACGCCGGCGTAAGCGCGCCTGCCTACGGACTTTTTTTTAACGGGGCAGATTACCCCATAACGTGCTACAGCAATGGCTCAAGTGAGCGGTAAGGCCTTCGACGCCCAAATTCTTCGCGGCGTTTTGCGGTACGCCAAACCCTACTGGAAGACCTTTGCGCTTGCGGGAGCATTGACTGTGGTTTTGGGACTTTTATCCACCGCGCGGCCAATGTTGATTCGGGATGCCGTAGACACCGCAGTTGCAGCAGAATCCGCAGGCGACGTTCACCGCATTCTGCTGCTGTTGTTTGCATTGCTATTGATAGAAGGCTTGCTCCAGTGGTCGTTCTACCGCATGACTAACCGCTTGGGCCAGTGGGTCATTCGCGACCTTAGGGTCCAACTTTTTGACCGACTGCTCCGATTCAAAATGAGCTATTTTGACCGTACCCCGGTGGGTACGTTGGTCACACGGACGGTATCCGACGCCGAGACGATTGCCGACATTTTTGCCGAAGGTTTGTTGGTGATTTTTGGTGACTTTTTCAAAATCGCCGTTTTGTTGTTGGCACTTTTTCTGACGTTTGACCCCACATTGGTGTTGATTTCGCTCAGCGTCATTCCCATCCTTTTTGTGGCCACGCGTTGGTTCCAAAAATCCATCCAGGCCAGCTTTACGGACGTAAGAAATCAAGTGGCAGCCTTGAACGCGTTTGTGCAAGAGCGGATCACGGGGATGGCATTGGTTCATCTGTTTGGGCGTGAGGATGCAGAGGCGGCCCGTTTTGAAGCCATCAATGCCAAACACCGAGACGCCAACATCCGGAGCATTTGGTCGTTCAGCCTTTTTTTGCCCATCATTGAATTGTTGAGTGCGGTCAGCATTGGCTTGGCCGTTTGGTACGGAGGCTACCGGGCCGCGGCGGGGGACGGGGTGACGGTTGGAGATTTGACCGCCATGATATTGTTCATCAACATGCTGTACCGCCCTTTGCGTCAGTTGGCCGACCGATTCAACACCTTGCAAATGGGCATGGTGGCGTCGGACCGAGTCCTGAAATTGATCGATCAAAAGGAGGAACTGGAGTCCAACGGCAAGCATGCTGCGCCCTTGCGTGGGGGCATCGAATTCCACAACATCACCTTTGGATACCGTCCGGAAGAACCGGTGTTGCGCGGTTTCAATTTGAAAATTTCGCCGGGTGAAACTTTGGCGGTAGTAGGACCCACAGGTGCTGGAAAAAGCACGCTGATCGGTCTGTTGTTGGGGCACTACGAACCCCAAGAAGGTGAGGTTCTCGTGGACGGGGTTCCCCTGCGCGAATGGGACAAAGCATCGCTGCGTTCGCAGGCCGCTTTGGTCATGCAAGATGTTTTCTTGTTCTCGGGCACGGTTCGGGACAACGTCACATTGTTTGAACCCCTGCCGGACGAGGTGATTTGGAAGGCAGCCGCATCCATGGGGCTGGCGGATTTTCTTCAAAAACTGCCGGGTGGACTCGATTTTCAGGTTCAAGAACGCGGAAATACTTTGAGCACCGGCCAACGTCAGCTGCTCTCCTTTTTGCGTGCATTCTTGCTGAATCCACCGGTGTTGGTGCTGGACGAGGCCACCAGCAACATCGACTCCGAGACCGAGCGTTGGGTACAGTCCGCCACCGTGGCCTTGACGCGCGGCCGAACGTCCATTGTGGTAGCGCATCGGTTGGCCACCATTTCGCACGCGGACCGCATCGCCGTGGTTGCCGACGGCGGTTTAGCGGAGTGCGGCACACACACAGAACTTCTGGCCCAAAACGGGCGGTACGCGGAACTGGTTCGCGCCAGTTTTACCAGTGCACATTAAACAGGGCCAACGCCGTCAGGAAGAGCAGCGTCAGAAACGCCCAAAGGGTTCTTTTCAGGACCATCTGTGAGGGTTTTACGGGGTGGGGTTGGAAGCAAATCGCTCTTTGCGTTTGCCGGTTCGTTGTTGCGATTTTGCCGCAGAGCTTGCGTCAAGACGTATTCCATTTGGCCGTTGACGCTCCGGAATTCGTCGGAGGCCCACGCCGCATAAGCCTCGAGGGTTGCGGGGTCCAGTCGGACCACAAACGATTTTTTGACCGAAGCACTCATGATGCAGATGGGCTCCAGGCATTCAACAAGTGCTTGGGATTGATCACTTCGGTGTGGCGAGCGGCTAAATCCAATGCGCTGCGGCCCATTTCGGGGTCTTGGAATGCAAAGCAAACCGACTTTTTACCGGTTGCCGTCAAATCCAAACGCACCCCCGTCCCTTCAAAGAAGGCATACGTCCAGCCGTGCGGCCCCAACTTAACCCCATATCCACCGGCGTCCCATGGCTCCACGTGCACAACTTCAAGGCGTTTAAGATCGCTCCAGGCAAAACGTCGGTTCCTCCAAATTCCAAACTTGAGGCGAATGCCCTCGTGATCAACGGTCCACGTAAAGGGAGCTCGAAGGAGAAACACCACCAGAAAACCTTCCATCGCGGTAATGCCCAGCCAACCAAAAAAGGCCGTTGCGCCGTCTTCGTTCGGTGTTCCGTTCAGCCACGTCCAAACATTTTGGTGTTCCAACCCAAGAATCAACAGGGTCATTGTGGTGTAGGAAATGGACATCAACCACACGATCCACGAGGGCATGCGGTAGGTTTCCCCGAGGGATGGGAGGGCTGCAGTGGGTTCGAAGGGCATACGTTCGCCACAAATATCAAAATATTATTGATATGATATTAAAATGCAATCAATATTTTTTTCAATATATTTATTGATGTTTTAACATTGAATAAAACATTGGGTGTATCTTTGCTAGTATAAACCCTAAATACTACACCATGAACTACAAATTTGCCCTATTGGCAGTAGCCACTGCCGGAATCTTAGGAACGGCTTGTTCCAACAACAGCGCTGACGCAGCGGGTGATGTTGCTGCGGCTGCAGACGTTGCGTACACCGTAGACACCAACGCATCCGTATTGAACTGGAAAGGCGACAAGCCTTTTGTAAAAGATTACGGCCACGCGGGCACGGTCCGTTTGGTTTCCGGTGAACTGACCTTGGATTCCGCCAATCAGTTGGCATCCGGTTCTTTTGTATTCAACATGAATTCCATTGTATGCACGGATGCGGCTATGGAGCAGCAATACAAAGACAAACTGGTAGGCCATTTGAAAAGCGCCGACTTTTTTGACGCGGCAACCTACCCAACGGCTTCCTTCGACGTAACCAAGTACGAAGCCGGAACCTTGTTCGGCAACTTGACCATCAAGGACAGCGCGGTAGCAGTTTCGTTCCCTGCCACTGTAGTTGTAGCAGATTCAACGGTAACCTTGAGCGCTCCGGAATTCAAGATCGACCGTAAGAAGTGGGGTGTTTCTTTTGGCTCAACCGGTATTGTTGGCTTGGCTAAAGATCAATTGATCAACGACGAGATTACGTTGTCTTTTGAGGTGAAGGCCAACCGCGCCAAGTAATCGCATCAGCGTCCTCTGGGCTCCTGCGCGTTGTGCCGGGTGAGCAGATCGGAAATCCAACAAAAAAGGGCGGCCTCGTGCAACGAGGCCGCCCTTTCCATTTTCATCCTACCGCTCAAAAAGCAAAACAGCAGGGTGGATCCTTCCGATTGTGCCCGGCGTTTCCAGTACAGAGGCAATCGCTCACACCACAGACGCGAGTGCGGACTCCAAATCGGTGTACCGATGTGCAAATCCCGTTGATTGCAGCTTTTCCGACGAAGCCGGGGTACTTCCCAAAACCAAGACGGACCGATCGCCCAGTACCAGGCGCAGCAAAAAGGCGGGTGGAGCAGGTGCCCAAAACGGTTTATTGAGTACCCGCGCCAGAGCTGCACTGAAATCGCGGTTGGTGGCCGGCTCAACACCCACCGCGTTGTACACACCGTCCATTGTTTCCACATGGGACGCATGTACAAATGCAGCAGCCAAATCCTCCACGTGGATCCAGGGCATCCACTGCTTGCCGCTGCCCAAAGGCGAGCCCAGGCCGGCACGGAACAACGGCAACATAGCACTCAGTGCCCCGCCATTTCCCAGTACAATGCCAATGCGCAGTTGAACCGTTCGAATGCCCAAACTGCGGAATTGATCCGTGGCCAACTCCCACTGGCGAACGACTTCCGCCAAGAACCCCGTTCCGTTTCCGTCGTTTTCCGTTAACAATGGAGTGCCCGACGCTTGATCCGGATAAATGCCCACAGCAGAAGCACATACTACGGCCTTTGGACGCTCGGCGGCGGGAAGGGCGCGCAATCGATCCACCAACAAATCCGTTCCTAACTGGCGACTTTTGAGGATTTCCTTGCGGTGATCGGCCGTCCATTTCTCGGAAACGGATGCCCCCGCCAAGTGGTGCACCACGGCCACACCGCGCAGAACCGACGGGTCCAGCCAGCCGGTTTCCGGACTCCAGTAGTGGGTGCTGGGGTTAGGGGATTGTCCCGGACGTGTGGTTAACGTTCGTACTTCATGCCCCGCAGCCCGCAACTGAGCTACAAGTTCAGTACCCACCAATCCGGTGGCTCCGGTGACCAAATGAATTGACATGATCGAGGTTTATTACCTTAGGGAAACAAGCGGCGCCCGCAAAAGTTCCCAATCATTGCAACCTTTGGCCCGAGGGTGGTGCGAAAATTCCGCACCGCGGGAATCAAATACGCACCATCCAGCCGTGCACGTCTTCGGCACGACCGTGGCGAATGTCTGCCAATGCCTTTTTCACGCGCTGGGCCACACCGTCTTGAGGGGCTGGAACGTCCATCATCTTGCCTTGGTAGCCGATGCCGTCGATGGGGCTCACCACGGCGGCTGTACCCATGCCAAAGGCTTCTTGCAAAGTGCCTTTTTGAGCGTGTTCTTGTAACTCATGTACCGACACCTTGCGTTCTTCAACCGGCATGCCCCACGCGCGCGCTACGGTTAAAATGGAATCGCGCGTGATGCCCGCCAAAATGCGGTCGGTCAAGGCGGGGGTCACCAGAACGCCGTCCAAAACAAACGCCACGTTCATGGTGCCGGCTTCTTCCAAGTACGCGTGCTCTACGTGATCGGTCCACAAAACTTGATTGAAGCCTTCCTTTTGGGCTTGTGCGGTGGCGTAGAAAGCACCTCCGTAGTTGCCGGCGGCTTTGGTGTATCCAACGCCTCCCGAAGCGGCACGGGTGTAGTGGTCTTCAATTTTAACCTTCACCGGTTGCGCGTAGTAAGCACCTACCGGACCGGTCAAAATCGCAAAAGTGTATTCTTCGGAAGGTCGGGCCGTGATGAATTCCGACGAGCCAAACAAAAACGGACGGATGTACAAACTCATGTCCTCGCCCGCGGGCACCCATTGTTCGTCCACCCGGAGCAGTTCCAGCAAGCCGTTCATGAAGATTTCCTGGGGAATTTCGGGAATCAAAAGGCGAGAACCGGAGCGATTCAGTCGTGCCCAATTCGCATCCGGACGAAATACCGCTACGTGTCCGTCGTCCTGCCGGTAGGCCTTCATGCCCTCAAAAACCGCTTGACCGTAGTGCAAAGCATGCAAACCCAAACCGTGGTGCATGGCACCGTAGGGTTTGATGCGTCCTTCGCCCCAAGAGCCGTTTTTGAAAACAACATCGAAGGTGTGGTCGGAAATGTGCTGACCGAAGCCAATATTCTGAAAATCAATGGTGTTGATTCGCGATTCTGCGGTTCGTTGGATGTTCATGGTTCCTTGTTCTAATCGTCGTTGGGGTTCTGAGCCTCCCCGAGAAGCGCAAAGGTACTCCATACAGAACTTTTGTATCTTTGTTGCATGAAAAAATCCCTTCTTTTTGCGGGCGCTGCGGCTTTGCTGTTGGCAGCCTGCCAGCCCTCCGGCGAAGCTGCTGACACCCGTTCGTTCGCCTATTTCGGGGACACCATTGAGACCGCGGGAGCTCTAGCACCGGAGGCGTTGTTGGAACAATTGAAGACGTCGGACTCCCTGGCCGCGACGGTTGAGGCGCCCATTGATGCGGTATGCCAAGCAAAGGGTTGTTGGATGGATTTGAACATGGGCAACGGACAGACGATGACCGTACGTTTCAAAGACTACGCCTTTTTTGTTCCTATGGACGCCGCCGGCAAGAAGGCCGTGGTTTCCGGTTACGTTAAAGTTGATACCCTGAGCGTGGATTGGTTGAAGCACAAAGCTTCGGACGCGGGAAAATCGCAGGCCCACATCGACAGCATTACCGAGCCGCGCGTGGAGTACAGCTTCTTGGCCAACGGCGTAGCAATCGAAGCAGAAGCTGCTAAAAAATGAGTTCACGCACCCTCGCGAGCGCAGCGGTATTCGCCCTTTTGGGTTTCTTCGCCGCCTGTTCGAATGCAACGGACCAAGCCAAAGAGGAAGCTGTCTCTGCAACCGAAGCCGGTACGATGTACCAAGCGAGTGAATTGGCAGCCCTGATGCGCGCTATGGCCTCCGGTCACGAAGCGAACAAGGCCAAATTTGCCGCGGGCGAATGGGACGCGGACGTTTTGCGCAATTGGCGCGAAGTGCACGCCAACATGCAGTCCGCACAAGCCACCAAACCCGACGAAATCGGGGAGGTGTTCCGCGAAAAATCTTCGGAGTATTTGGAACGCATGGACAAGGTCATTCGGTTGGTGGAAGCCAATGCGCCTCAAGGGGAGAAGCGGGATGCCTACAACTCCTTGATCGAGACCTGCGTAGCGTGCCACCAGCAACACTGCCAGGGACCCATTCCGCGCATTCAAAAAATGAAGCTGCCCGTCGATGCCGCTACTGGAAACGAAGGATAGTTCGTTTTCTTGGGTGGATGAACGCTTTGGCGTTCCTTTCCACAGCCGTCACGGTGCCTGGACAGAGAGCCGGTATGTGTACCTAGAACAGGGGTGGATTACCGCCTGGCGTGCCTATCAAACGGAGTTGGATCCCCGCGATCCCGCTCCGTTTTTTGCTTTGGAAATGGGCTATGGAACCGGTTTGAATGCGGCCCTTGTGGCGCATTGGATGGAAGTAAATGCACCTGGAGCCGCCTACTTTTATTGGGCATTGGAGCGCTATCCCTTGCTTCCAAAAGAGGAGGCAGACTACTGGGATGCCTTGATGCAGGTTCGCCCGGAAGCTATTGACCTGCGAAACGCACTCGAGCGGGCACGCGTGGCCCAGCAAATATGCGTACTAAACGTTGACGCCTTGGCCTGGCTGGCGGCAGACGTTAACGAAAAAACACAAAGATTCCACGTATTTCTTTACGACGCGTTTGCCCCCGCCGCACAGCCGGAATTGTGGACAGCGTCGGTTTGGCAAGCGCTGTACCTGCGAGCAAAACCCCGTGCATTGTGGGTTTCGTACTGCGCCAAGAGCAGTGTTGTGAAAGGGCTGAAAGATTCCGGTTGGCATCCCGAGCGGTTGGCCGGGCCTCCGGGAAAACGGCAAATGCTTCGAGCATGGACTCCCGGTCCCGGTAGGCGCTGGGTGGAGCGGGTGTACGGATTGCTCTTTTGGCGCGGACAGGTTTTGGTATCGCGGGAGCGATTTCGCGGACGCGAGTTGGTTAAATTCCCTGGGGGAGGGATCGAGCCCGGCGAGGACGCCCCCACAGCCTTGAAGCGGGAGTGGATGGAGGAACTAAATTTCCCCGTGAATGTAGGTGTTCGTTGGGGATCCGCACCGCATCCGGTTCCCCGCGCTTTCGATTCCGCTGCGGATGTTTGGGTGCACTTCTACACGGTGAAGCCGCAGAATCAGCGGTATTCCGAGGTCCCGGTCCAAGACTGGGGTTCGCCGTTGCCGAAGGGGAATCAGGATTGCGAACAATGTTCTTGGGTGGCCCTGAAAAATCTGAATCCAGACGATTTCACGTTTTCCGCAGATCAAGCAGTGGCGCGTCAAATCAAATCCGGATGGACTCCGGGCGCACAAGGATCTCTTGATTCAACGAATCTCTGCCATTAGCAGCAAATAGGCCTCAAATCACTTTGGCCAGCCAACTGTTTTCCGGAAGCGCCCTTCGCGAATCCAACCATTCGCCTTTGGTGTTGGCCGTTGTGTCTGCCAAATAGGTTTCCGCGGGCCATTGCTGGTTCGCCCATGCTTTTTTGGCACTTCCCACCGACCATTTCTCCCAACCGCTCGCCCCCACAACCCAAACGATGAGTCGGTTCGTGAGTTTCAGTTGGAGGCTTTGTTCCAGTTGCTGAATAACGCGTAAGGACCTGTCAATGCTGCAGCCAGAGGCCGATGCTTCGTGGGTGTCCAAGGCCAACACGACAAACCGGTGATCAAATACTTGGGCTGCTGCGCGCAGGGCGGAACCGTGCGACGTCCAGTTCGTTGTGAACGCCTGGAGCTCGTATTCAATTTTTCCCACCTCTTCGTCTGATAGGGCACGCTCAGCGGCATACACCCAAACACGGGCGTCGTTCGGCAGGGAATCAAACGAGGTCGTCGGCACGGGCAATCAATTCTGCGACGTCCAAAACCTCAACTTTTCCTTCCTGTTGGAAGTGTTTGGTTCCGTCGGTGAGCATGGTGTTGCAGAACGGGCATCCGGTTGCGATGATGTCCGGTTGCAGCGCGAGCGCTTCTTCGGTTCGGGCTACGTTGATGTCTTGGCGTCCGGGCTCGGGCTCTTTGAACATTTGCGCACCTCCGGCACCGCAGCACAGGCCGTTTTTCCGACTGCGCTTCATTTCCAACATTTCCCCTTCCAAAGCAGAAAGCACAGCCCGCGGCGCTTCGTATTCGCCGTTGGCACGTCCCAAATAACAGGGGTCGTGGTACACGATTTTCTTACCCTCAAATTTCCCGCCTTCCACGCGCAAGCGGCCGGATTCTAAGAGTTCCTGCAGGAATTGGGTGTGGTGCTTCACCGTGTAGTGTCCGCCCAATGCGGGGTATTCGTTTTTCAGGGTATTGAAGCAGTGGGGGCAAGCGGTGACCAAAGACTTGATGCCGTAGGCGTTCAAAACTTCGATGTTTTGCAGGGCCTGCATTTGGAAGAGGAATTCGTTGCCCGCGCGTTTGGCGGGATCCCCGGTGCACCCCTCTTCGGAGCCCAAAATCGCGAACGACACGCCAGACTTGTGCAGCAGGCGCGCAAATGCCTTGGTGATTTTCTTGGCACGGTCGTCAAAACTCCCGGCACATCCGGTCCAAAAAACGACTTCCGGTAGTTCGCCGGTGGCCGCAAAATCAGCGACGGTTCGAATGGTTAAGGTATCCCCCATATCAGTTCAGTTCTTGTGCCCACCGACCCTTGTCTGCTTGCGCAAAAGGCCAAGGTGCTCCGTTGTTTTCCAAATTGGTCATCATGGCGTTCAAACCGTGCGGTGCTCCGGATTCTTCCATTACGATGTAGCGCCGCATTTGGACGATGATGTCCAAGGGGTCGATGCCGATGGGGCAGGCCTCCGTGCAGGCGTTGCACGTGGTGCACGCCCACAGTTCTTCGCGGGATATGCCGTGGTCCAGCAGGGAGAGGCCGTCTTCCGGTTGGTAGTTTTCCAAGCGGTCCCGCGTGGCCATCATGATGCGGCGGGGGCTGAGTTTTTTGCCTGTTTGGTTGGCGGGACAGGCCTCCGTGCATCGGCCACATTCCGTGCACGTATAGGCGTTCAATAAGTTAACCCAATGCAGATCCACAACGTCTTTAGTGCCAAACCGCGCCGGTGCGTCTCCGGCCGGGGGGGCGTACGTAGGATCGAGCATGGCCTTTACTTCGTGCGTAACGCTGGCCATGGAATCCAATTGCCCCTTGGGGGTTAATTTACTGTAGAAGGTGTTGGGGAACGCCAGGATAATGTGGAAGTGCTTGGAATAGGGGAGGTAGTTCAAAAAGGCTAAAATACCCACCCAGTGAAACCACCAAGCTCCGGTGACCACGGCGTGGAGTGAAGATTCAGAGAGGTCAGATACCAAAGGCACCAAGTATCCCGAGACGGCGTAGGCAGTACCGCCGGGCAAGGCCGCTTCCGCAGCATTCATCAGCAGGAGTGCGGCCATTAAAACAATTTCAACCACCAAAATAGTGGTGGCGTCTTTTTGCGGAAATCCGGCCAAATCCGGGTGCTGCAATCGAGGTACGCGCGAGACGAACCGTCGGGTCAAAAAGATTGCACAAGCGACCAACACCAAAAGTGCCAAAACCTCAAAGAAATTGAGGGCTGCGGTGTAGACCGAACCCAGGTACGGTTGGAAAAATCGGTGCGTGCCGGCAATGCCGTCCACCAACATCTCCACCACTTCAATGTTGATGAGGACAAAACCAACGTACACCAGGAGGTGCAACAGCGCAGGGATGGGTTTTGCTCCCATTTTACTTTGGCCCAGGGCCACACGCAACATAGTGGACCACCGTTCGCTGCTGCGGTCTTGACGATCCACAGGTTGCCCCAGGTTGATTTTGGCCCGAATACGGCCCACCTTCAGTGCGAAGGCCCAACCGGCTGAGCCCGTTACGGCCAAGAAGAGGAGTGTAGATATGCCCATGGTTACTGTTCGGATGATTCGTCGGAGTTGCGTTTTCCAAAGGGCGCAAGATAGCGACGCGGGTGCGCTCGGAAGTCCGTCAAAAGTTTTTCCAGCGAAAGGACTGCTCCATCAACGTTCTGGTACAGTTTATCGTCGTGCACCAACAAACCCAAGGTGCCCTTGCCGGAAGCAATCTTACTCGTTATGGTCGCCAGTTGCGCACTGGTTACTTCCAACTGGGTCAAGGTTTGCGCGATGTTGGCGGCTGCCAGTGTGTCCGTGATGGCTGCTGTATTGGACAATGCCCGATCCAAATCCCCCGAATTAGCGGCCAGTGTCTGGCCCAACTTGTCCAAATTGGTAAACAGTCGGTCCAGTTTGGCACGGTTGTCCGTCAACAGACCATCGGTATTACGGGTAATTCCTTCCAAATGGTTCAAACTGCGCTGCAGGCTCACCACCGAAGTACGGAAGGCCCGTTCGGTTTTTGGATCCAGGAAGCCCGTGAGTACTTGGATTGCGGTGTCCAAAGAACCCATCAATTTTTCCGCTTTCAGTTTGATGGGGGCAACTTCGGCGTTGATGGTTTCCGTAATGGAAACCTCAATACCTCCCTGCAATGTATCCCCACTGGTTGCACTGTTGGTAGCATTTCCCAGGAGCAGAACCACCATTTTCTCACCCAATAAACCGTTCGACGAAATGCGGGCCACGGTATTGGCCGGAATGGGATAATCGTTGGACACCACGATTTTGGCAATGAGCCGGCCGCTGAGGTCCGGGTGAAAATACAGATCGCCCACTTGACCCACCTGAAAACCGTTGATGGTCACGGGATTCGCTTTCATTAAACCCTGCGAATTGCTGTAGACGGCATAAAAAACCCGCTCGGATTTGAAAACGTCGTTGCCTTTCAAAAACGCAATGCCCCAATAAAGGCCCGCAACGGCAACCACCACCAACGCTCCGGCAATAAATTCTTTGGAAGGACGAATTTTAAACATGGCTGGGAGTTAAGGTGTGGTTTGGGCACGTGCTTCGGCAATCGAAATCTTTTGGTTTCCTCGGAAGGCCACCAAAAAAGCATCGGGGAAACCGGATTTCTTGGCAACGGCCAACT
>CAYXHJ010000019.1:0-4567 GCA_964464855.1 uncultured Owenweeksia sp.
TCCCCAACCACTTCCTCCAAGGGAGAATCGCCTTCACCAAAATAGGCAGGTCCCAACAACTGAACCAAGGAACGTACTTGTGTATCCACTTCTCGCTCAACCGATTCCGCGTCTTCTTTAAGCACGCGAACCGAAAGCCGAAGTTTTACCAATCCCGGTGAGGGTAAATAGGCCAATTTTATAAACGACGGCAGTGCCTCTTCCCAAGCGCTGATTCGGTCGGCCAATTCGGATTCCGGCACCCCCTGAGTTCGTACCGTCCGGTGTTGCACCCAAAATCGACTGTTCTCGCGAACCCAAGGAAGCAGATAGCTTGAAGTGAGGTGCTTCATTTCATACGGGACACCCGGCAAACTCACGTACCGCTTTCCTGCTAATTCCCAAGACATTCCCATGGCAGTACCAACTGCATTGTGCAAAATGCTGGCGTTATTCGGAAGGTAGGCCTGTTCCCTGTTTCGTTCCGACGGCACCCGCCCCAAGGATTCAAAAAGACGTTCAATATGAGTAAAAACCGACGGTTGATACACCAATTCCCCACCAAAATACTCCGTCAAAACTTTTTTGGTCAAGTCGTCCTTGGTTGGTCCCAATCCACCCGTTAGTACCACCAACTCCGTTTGCGGTAAAACGACGTTTAGTGCGCTGTGAATGGCCTCCGGAGCGTCGGCAACCACAACCGAACGCACCACGGTACCACCTACTTGGGCCAATTCCAAGCCCAACCAAGCGGCGTTGGTATTCACGGTTTGGCCCAAAAGCAACTCATCTCCAATTGCGATAACTTCAACATTCATAATTCCTTACATTTAGGTAGTGGACCGCGAAGACGGAATAATGTACCTTTGCACCAACACCGCCAAAATTAAACCTCATTAAGGCATGCTGAACACCAAAAAAATGCCCATCATGGTTCTGGGAACCGTCGGACTGCTCTTCGGAGCTTGCCAGCGCGAATACCTGAACCCTGAGGACTTAGACATCACCCTGCGTCCGGGTTTTGTACTTCCCTTGGGCCAAGCAGATTTGACCATTGGAGATGTCTTCAAGCCCGACTCCTCCATGATCACCACCGACCCCAACGGGATGTACCGACTGGTTTACAACCAGCAAGATCTGTTTGACTTGCAGGTGGGAGACATCGTTGAAATTCCGAACCAAGCTCCAACCACAACCTCATTCTCTATGGGAGTGGTAAACATTCCCAACGTAAACTTTGGTTCGTCGGTCCGATTCGGAAAATTGGTTCGAAACATTACCAATCCTCCAGGAACGGCTAATTTGATCAAATCCGCCCACGGTAGTACCAGCTATGTACCCAACCTTCCCGTTCAAAATCCGGGTGACCTGGCGGGTGCCAACATCACTACCTTCTCTACGGCTTCGTTCTCCGGCGGTCAATTGAGCATGAAATTGGTCAACAAATACCCCGTACCCATTTCCTCAACAATGGCCATTACGGATGCGCAAGGAACGGAGTTAATCACTTTTGTTTTTACCGGACTTGCCAGTCAAGACTCATCCGTTTCGACGGCCAACTTGGCGGGGGTAACGCTTCCCGGCAATATCCGCTTCAAATTGAAGAACTTCTCTTCACCTGGAGCGGGAACCTTTGGCATCCCCTCCACCTACGTGCCCATTGACACCAATGCACTCCTCAAAATGAGCGTTGCTGGAACGGGACTGCAGATTTACAATGCAGTGGCCCAGGTTCAATCGCAGCAAGTGGTGGACGAGACGTTGACGGTGGATTTTGGTGCCGCACAGGGCGTCAAGCTGAAAGAGCTCAAGCTCAATGCCGGTTCGTTCGACTACAGTTTTAACTCCGGACTCCCTGAAACCCTTCAGATGCTGTTGGAGTTCAGCAGTGCGACCGTCAACGGACAGACGGTTTCGCAAACCATCACCATTCCCCCGGGACAAACCACAACGGGCAGCATTCCTTTGAGCAATGCCGTATTCAATTTGGCTTCCAATCCGGCCCAACCGTACAACCAACTGCCTATTGCGTACAGCGCCTCCATCGTGTCGTCCGGCAACCTGGTCCAACTGGATTCTTCCAGTTCGCTGGCCATGAGTTTCACCATGAACGGCATTCAGTTTGGCCACCTCAAGGGATTTTTTGGGCAAGACACCATCGAAATAGCATCGGATTCCATTCAATTGGCCGTGGACGCCATCAATAAATTGGGTGGGTCTATTTCCTTTGCCGAACCGTCGATTTCCTTGAACATCGACAACAGCATTGGCCTGCCGTTGACCATGGAGCTGGAAATGACCTCCTTCACGTCAAATAACCAAGCATCGCCGCTCAACGCGCCGGCGTTGACCCTGCCCTTCCCTACCGTGGCCCAAATGGGACAAACGGTGTCCGGAACGCTCACCATTGACAAGAACAATTCCAACATTGTCAACTTGTTGACTCTTCCGAAGGAGACGTTTTCGTACGGCGGACGCGTAATCATCAATGCCGATACTGTTGCCAACGGAACCTCCAATTTTGTCACGAGCACGAGCGGTATTTCCGGAGACCTGGCCATGGAACTTCCCTTCTATTTCCGCGCAAGCGGCATTGGATTTACGGATTCCATTGATTTGGCGGACATGAATTTGGGCGATCTACCCGTCGTGGTGAACGGTGCCAAATTGCACCTTGGATCAGTAAGCAGTCTTCCTTTGGGCGTCAATTTGGTTCTGAACTTCTTTGATTCTACCGGTGTTTTGACGCACAGCGAGAACTTAACGTTGCTGCAAAGCGGCACGGTCGATCCTGCTACGGGCTTGGTAACGGCACCGGTTCAAAACACAGCGACACTGGACCTAGATGCCGTTTCTGCTGAAAAAGTACTGGGAAGTTCCGTTTGTGAGATTCAGGCCGTGATGGCCACATCGAACAACGGTACTGTGCCCGTTAAGTTATTGACTACCGCATCGCTGCGCATTTTATTGGGCATTGAAGTGGATTTGGAATACACTGTAAACTGAGCAAACAACCATGAAAAAGTTCCTTATTTTCTCCGTGGCTGTTGCTTTGACGGCCTCCGCCAGCGCCCAAGAATCGCTTTTATTCGGCATGCGTGGTAACCCCAATACGTTGAAGATGAACCCCGGAGCGGAAGTTCGTACCGCCCTGTGGCTGGGTTTACCAACAGTTGCTACCAACGTGCAATTCACCCGTCCATTGTCTCAATATTTTGGAGATGTGAACGCGAATTTTACGGGTTTCACAACTCCAAGCGAACAAATCACCACGCAAATAGATGTAGACATTTTGAGCGCGGGTATGAAATTGGGCCGCAACATCTTGATTTTTGGGAGCGTCAAAAATCAATTGGACGTCCGATTTGCTCTGGACAATGATCTAGCTCGATTTGCTTTGAACGGAATGCGCGATCTCAATGGAAACATTGATCCGAATTACCAAGGAGATTTCAGTGATTTAGCCTTTAACGTTTCCGACCGTTTAACGGCAAGTGCTGGGTTGCAAATCAAGCTGAACAAAAAGTTGCGCGTTGGCGCCGCCTACAACCGAACCTACGTAGTAGCAGACGGCGGGATGCGCTTTGACAAGCTGCATTTCAATTCATCAGCATTGGCCAACGGTTTGAATGAATTGTCCATTGCGGCACAGGGCAACGTAGCGTATTACGGCATTTTGGACCGCAGTATGGGACAGAATCTGGATGAGCTTCAACAGTATCTGGACAATTTAAACGCAGATGATTACACGGCATTGGCGCAATTGATGCCCTCCTACTCCAGTATTGATTTAGGTGCCACTTTGCGCCCCACCAAGAAATTCCGGGTAACGGGTTCCGTACTGGGATTGGGGGCTGGTGCCAGTGCGTCGCGTGGATTTCAAATCGCCATCAACAACGCGATAACCACATCTGGATTCCAGTGGAATGCGGCGGATACCGGGGTCGATCCTCTGGATTCGTTCATAAAACAAGTTCAAGACTCTTTAGCCTTTAATTTGGATCTCACGTCGCCAAACGAACAAACATTTAAACCGTTTCAAGCGATTCACCTTGCGGGGTATTGGGATTTGGCCAAGTGGCACAGCGTTGGCGTGCGGTATTCACAAGTTGCTCGACCTTCTCTATCGTACACCGCGATTGCGGCGGAATACCACGCCAATTTGATGAAGGGATGGCAGATTTCGGGAGCCTACACGCGCTTTTTGAGCGGAAGTCAGCCCATGTCTGATCAATTCTCCGTTGCCTTGCAGATGCGTATCCTACCACCTTTGCAGTTGTACGTGGCAAGTTCGGCTTTCGGCATGATGCCTTCATTCGATGCTGCTACGCAAACGCCGCTCATACCAACCACACTGGATCGCGTTAATTTTAGTGTAGGCTTGAATTTGGTGTTCTTTGAACGTAAGCCGAAGTCGGACCGCAAAGCGAACAAACCGGTAGTTCCTGCGGAACCCAAAAAGAAATAATTCTTACCCAGCATTTTCTTCTTTTGAGACGAGCAACCCTGGCCTTGGCTTGGGTTGCTCGTCGTATTTTTGAACTTCATGAATTACGGCCGCCTCGCAACCTTACTTGTGCCTTTGTTT
>CAYXHJ010000019.1:4577-12129 GCA_964464855.1 uncultured Owenweeksia sp.
CTGCACATGGGAATGTCTTCCTTGCAGGGACAAAATCTGGCGGTATCCATCCAGGTGCAAAATCAACCAACCTGTTTTCAACCGTTGAGCGGAGAACTCGCTGCTGCGGCAACGGGTGGAACGGCACCGTATACCTTTCAATGGTTTCCCAGTGGATCCATTGGAGCGGCCCTCAATAACATAGGTTTGGGCACGTACCGGGTACGCGCAACGGATGCCACCGGGGATACGGCGAGCAGCGCGGTTTATCTAAACCAAATCTCCGGCATACAAATTCAATTGACGCAAAATCAGTCGGTGCTTTGCTACGGAGGGAACACCGGAAGTTTGACGGCCCAGGCTACCGGTGGCGCAGCATCATTCTCCTACCGCTGGAAAACCAATCCCGTACAAACCACGGCTCAAGCAAAAAACCTATACGCGGGCAATTATTGGGTAGTGGCCTCGTCCTCCGGATGCAAGGATTCTGCCCAATATACTGTTGGCCAACCGTCGGGTATTTTGGGAATCAGCGCCACTTTGGTGGCGCATCCCCTGTGCCAAAATTCGTCCAATGGCGTAGGGTACGCACAGGTTTTCGGGGGCACTCCCCCCTACCAGGTCGTTTGGTCCAACGGAGTTGCGAACGACACCATTCGGGCCTTGTACCCAGGGACCATCGTTGCATTTGTTGTTGATGCCAACGCGTGCACGGGGATGAGCAATCTACTCTCCCCGGTTGCCACAGATTTTGATTGCGACAGCATCCCAAATTCCATTGACGGTACAGACGATCCGGACGGAGATGGCTTGCCCAATTTCCAAGACGATGACTCCGACGGGGACGGTATTTTGGACCGCATTGAGCGCACCGCAGACCCGGATCAAGACGGCTCGGGCAATTGGTTGGATTTGGATTCGGATGGCGATGGATTGACCGACCGTTGGGAAGGAACGGCGGATTTGGACAGCGATGGCGTGGCCAATTTCTTGGATTTGGAAGCCGACGGAGATGGTTGGCCAGACCGCTTCGAAGGAAATCAGGACTGCGACAACATCGGTGTGCCCCACGCTTGGGACCCCATTCCCTGTG
Organism: uncultured Owenweeksia sp.; assembly: GCA_964464855.1. Classification (GTDB taxonomy): domain Bacteria; phylum Bacteroidota; class Bacteroidia; order Flavobacteriales; family Schleiferiaceae; genus CAMDTE01. Next base: position 5,650 of record CAYXHJ010000019.1, read on the forward strand.
GATTGGTGGTTCGTGAGTTGATCACCCCCAACGGAGACGGCGCCAATGATTTTTGGATCATTGAGAATTTGCTGTACGCCCCGCAGAATCGCGTTGCGCTCTACGATCGTTGGGGGGAAGTGGTTTTCCGAACGGAGAATTACGAAAATGATTTTGACGCACTGGATTTGCCCACCGGTGTTTATTACTACGTCGTGCAAGACCTTTCGCATCAAGTAAATCACTCAGGTTATGTTTGGATTTCGCGCTAATCGTATAGCAATCTGCGGCGTCTTGCTGTGCCTTGCACCTGCGTTGGCGTGGGGACAAGGCTGGCTTTTGAACGATGCCTACCTCATTCAACCTACGTTGATTGACCCAACGTATGCGGGAACCAGTGAGTACCTGTACACCAGCGCATTGCAGCAAAAATGGGCGGGTTTGGACGGTGCACCGCGGTCGGGTTATTTCACCTGGGATGGGGTAACCCCCCAATACGGGTGGCAAATTGGCGTACTTTCTGAAAGCACCGGACCGCTTACCCGAAACAGCCCGCACGCCACCCTTTCCGTGCCCGTGCGCCTGGGATCCTCGCAGAAACTTTATTTGGCGATGCGCGGTCAAATAGACAGCTGGGGATTGGATTTGAACAGCCTGCGTCGGCAACCGGGAATAGACCCTGTGGTTTTGCAACAGTCCGGAATAACCCTGGGGACCAATCTGGGGTTTGGCTTGCGGTACCAATGGTCCGATCGTTTCTATTTCGGCTTTAGCCGATTGGGATTGGCCCAATGGCTTCCCAAGAACTTCGGTACGGTACCTTCCACCCAGTTTATTTTTGGAGGAATTGAATGGAACACCAGCGTCCGGCAGCGCTTTCAATTGGCCTGGACGGTTGGCAACATGGTTGGATCCCCAACCGATTTTAACTTGCACGCCATTTGGAAGCGACGAAATCTAGGAAATCTGGCGCTTTCTGTATCGCCCGGTGATCAATTGGGAATAGCTGTATCCACAGCCGAAGGCAAGGCCTATAAACTGCTCTATTCGTATCAGTTAAACACCTCCTCACTGAATAAGGCTAGCTTTGGTTCCCACACACTGGGAATTCAATTTGGATTGTCCAAGAAGCCGTGTACCCTGGAAGAACAGCGCTACCTATGAGCAAAAGAACACACTTCTTGTGGCTCTTGGGTATCCTGTTGGTTACGGGAACACTTCGTGCGCAACTGATACCGCAAAAATTACCTGCGGATTGGGTGCAGAAGGGTTCCGAGTCCATGCACCGCCCTGCTCCAAGCGGTAAAAGCATATATTTCTTGCGGAGCGGCGAAGCCAGCCCTTCGATTGTAACGCCCTACCGGTGCTTGCCCATGAGCAAGCCGTACGAATTGCTTCAAACGGTGGGCTCGTTTGTCCGCAGGGTAACGGTGCCCGAGTCCCATTCCTGGGCCTCTACGCCAGCGTTTTGTCCCGACGGTTCGTCCTTTGCCGTTTCTCGGTGGTCCGACACCTGCCGCAGCGGAAAAACACCCCTGGAACTGGCTATTTACCGCAATGCAGCAAACGGAACGGTCTGCCTGGACAACAACTGCTACGAGCTGGACACCGTTTTGGGTTGGCCCGCATGGAATTCCGCCCAATTCCCTTTCTACGATTCAAGTTACGGCGGCTGGATTTTCTCCGGACGAAAGAACTCGGAGCAGCCGTTGTCACTTTTCGTTTGGTCGGACGTGCCCAATTCTAAATCCGAGCCCAAGTTGCTGATCGATGCAACCGAAGTCGGACTTAATTTGGTTTATCCAACCACCGTTGGCGACACCTTGTGGTACAGCAAGGCCCATTCGGCGTCAAAAATGGAATTGGTCGGATGGCATCAAGGGCAACAGATTGCCGCGCCGAGTTGGATTCCATCGAGCTCCAAGGTGTTCAACCTACAAAAGTGGGGACCGGACAGTCTTGCCGTCAATGTGCACAACGGCGACGAACAGGGCACGGACCTACTGGTCTTTTCAAAACTCCGTCTCCGTTCGCGACAAACGAATTACCTCCCCCAGTATACCGCCTACTTCGGGGAATACCGAACGGCTGAAGGAGCCTTGCTGGCTGCGGAAAGTCTCCGTAAAATATACGAATTCAACGGTTTGTTCATCAACAAAGAGGGCAGTAGCTACCGCATCGAGACCCCCATCGAGCAGAATTACCAAGAATTGGAATACCAAGCTGCGGCACTGGCCCAAACACACCCCAATGCCCTACTTTACGAAAATGGCTACACCGATGAAGCTACGTGGGTATCCTTTGGCTTTGCACCGAAAAAGGCGACCTTGACTCCGGAAGGTAAAGCTGCGTTGGATGCATTTGCCCAAAGCCACCCCGCCGACAGCGGTCGCTTGGAGTTGCACGTGTATTTTCCGCAGAATCTCCCGTGGGTAGACGGCATGAATTTGGGCCTGGAGCGCGCCCGAGTACTGGAACGTTGGGCGGATCGCAACGGTTGGAAAAGTGCTGCCGTTTCTGTTCGGTCTGCGGACCCTGCTTTGGAGTGGTGCCCCACGCAAGACACCTGTGAGGGGTTGTTGGTGGGCCATTGGGGGCGATTGGTGTATGTTCCACAAAAGTTCAAGCGCACCGCCCTGTACACCGCCCGTACGGCCTCAACCGCCGTCCAGGCCAAGGAGGCTGCCGTGTCTGTGGCTTGGGCCCTACCGCGCTATTCATTGGAGTTGAATACCTATCCCACCCGCGATCAAGCGGCTCAGGTGGCGCAAAAACTTCTGATTCAAGAGCCCTCCATGCAGTTGGAACTGGTTGCTCGTTCCGGACTCTGGACTTTGGAATTACCGGTTCAAGGCGACGAAGAAAACGCTAAGTTTTTTCAAAAAGATTGGTACCAACGCGGCTTCACCTCGGTGCGTTGGTTGGACTACGGCGCCCCACGAACGGGCAAACGATTGGACCTAGCCTCCGCAACGAGGGCATTAGAGGATCTAATTGTATGGATTGGACCCGACGCCGGAACCTCCGGGACCAATGGCATGGGATCGGCCATCAAACGCGCCGCCCCGGTAAACGGAAACGTTCGCATTGCCTCCTGGGATCCGGTTGCCGGAATGTGTGATGTTCCCGGCCGATGTGCCGACGGCTGGTTGACGGGAAACTACGCTGTGGTCTTACCGTCCAACGAGCCCTTGGTCCGGAGCGAACTTCTGCAAAAGGCCGTTGCCGCAAACGACGAACGATACCCCCTACCTCCACCTTCGCGTTTGTGGTTTGTGGTGGTGGATTCCGCATCAACAGCGACCGAAGCCGGAGAAAAATCAATCGTTGTTGCCCGCCAGTCCCGTACCACCTCCAACCCATCGTTATTTACCTGGAAGGGTCAATGGGCCGTGGGGTTGTTTGGATTGGGTGATCCTGCGGCCGGAGAAGCGATTGCGGGCATTGTTCAAGAAGACGTGCCGCGTGTGGTCTTTGGCCGGGACGATCGTCGGTACGAAAGCGTACGCGAGTGGTCCAATTGGTCGTTGGATCCTGAGGTAGTTGCTTCATTGGTTGCTTGGAGGCAACAGAACCCTTCAGCCAACGCTCGGCTTTTGGTTTACGGTACTCCAGAAAACAACAGCATCAACCGCACACAATTCAGTGCTTTTGTGGCCCAGCTCAACGCACGGCTTGAACGCGAACGGCTGCAACCTTTTGCGCTGGTCTTTGAACGACTGGACCCCCATGCAGAATCCTGCACAGACGGTTGCGTGCACGTAAATAAACCCAACAACCGATTGGTGCTTTTGGTCTCCAAATCCTGATAAAAATCAGGAAAATTTGCTGTTTTTAGTGACAAATCTCATGGATTAGCTCCGGTGGTGCGGTGACCTTTGGTCCAAGATACCGCACCATGAAACGCACCTTTTTATTCCTGAGCGCCTTATTCCTGAGCGGCGCGCTCTTCGGCCAAAATTTGGTTCAGTCCAGCCATTCCGTGGTCATCAAAGGCACCTCCAACCTACACGACTGGCAGAGTAAGGCCACCGTTGTAAAATCAACGGGCACCGCCACATTTACCAGCGGCACCCTTGCCGACCTGAAGAACTTTACGGTAACCGTACCGGTCAAGAAAATTGAAAGTGGCAAGGACCTAATGGACACCAAAACGTTTGAAGCGTTTAACGAGCCGAAAAACCCCAACATCACCTTTACCTGTTCGGACGCAACGGTCAACGGACCAAACGTGTCGCTCAAAGGAAACCTCACCATGAACGGCGTAACCCTGCCGGCAACGGTGGTGGCCCAAGCAAAATGGGCGAACGGTCAATTGACCCTAACGGGTTCACACACGGTAGACATGGTAGCGTTCAAAATGCGCCCACCCGAGGCCGTAATGGGTACCATTAAGGTAGGTCCTAAAGTCACCATCGTTTTTCAAACTGTTTATTCCATTCAAAAACCCCAATCATGAAAAACACCCTGAAATTTGGGGTCGCTTTTGCGGCCCTGTTGGCCGGCCAAGTGGCCTTGGCGCAACAACCGGAACTTCAGTACTTCCGCTATCGGGATGCGCGCGGACTGAATGTGTTCGAAACTTCCAAAAACAACACGGTTGCCTACAAAGGCATGGCCGTACGGGTGGGTGGCAATTTCACCCAACAGTTCCAAGCGTTGAAGCATTCCACCGCCAGCCCCATTGCCCTATACGCCTTGTCTCCCGGATTCAATTTGGCAACGGCCAATTTGAACTTTGACATCCAACTGGAAGACGGAATTCGCGTGTCATTGGAAAACTACATGTCTTCCCGCCACCACAACGAATTTTGGGTAAAAGGCGGCTACATCCAAATGGACAAGCTTCCCATGATTCCGGGAATGGATTGGTTTGACAAATACGTAACCGTTCGCGTGGGCCACTTCATGCCCAACTACGGCGACATGCATTTCCGCCGAACCGATAACGGAAATGCCCTGTACAATCCGTTCGTAGGCAACACTTTGATGGATGCCTTTACTACCGAAATCGGTGGCGACGCACGGGTAGAAAGCGGTCCCTTCTTTGCGAGTGTGGGCATGACTTCCGGTCTGATTGCCGCAGACATTCAGCAAAAAGGCTACTTCAAAGCCACCGGTGCCACCGACTCGGTAAAGATTCAAAAATTGCCCTCCGTATTGGGTAAGGTTGGATTTGATAAAGCCATCAACGACGACGTACGCGTTCGGTTGACTGCGTCGGCCTACCACAATTCCTTCAGCGCGCGCAACACCCTGTACGCTGGTGACCGCACCGGATCGCGTTACTATCTGGTGGTAGAACCTGCGATGAACGGTACTGCAGCCGTAACCGCCATGACCAACTTCACTTCCGGACGCATCAACCCCGGATTCACTACCAACGTAACCAGCTTTGTGGTCAATCCATTTGTAAAATTCAAAGGCTTGGAAGTATTTGGTTTGTACGAAAGGTCGTCCGGCTACAACACTGCTGGAGATAACGTGGTAACCGACGGCGTTACTTCCTTCACCAAGCGCTCCGTGAATCAAATGATGGGCGAAGTAGTGTATCGATTTGCAAAAAATCAATTCTACGTGGGTGGACGCTACAACGTCGCCGGCGGCCAGTTCTACAACAGCTCCGTCTACACCAAAGCTGCCGGTGTGTACGAATTGGCGGACAAGCAAAAAGTAACCCGCACCGAATTGGCGGCCGGCTACTTCATGACTCCGTCGATCTTGTTGAAAGCGGCTTACGTGAACCAGAACTACACCGGTTTTGATCAACAAACTGCCGGTGCTGTGAGCGATACCCGCAGCGGTGCCAACTTCAACGGCGCGATGATCGAAGCGGTGATTGGTTTCTAATACCGGAACCAGCCAACCATTAAGGGCCGTCTCTTTGCGAGGCGGCCCTTTTTTATTTACGACCCGGTCCGCCCCCTGTCCGCACGCGGGATCACAATGGCACAAACAACAGGTGGAAGTCAACCGTAAACTTCTCGGCTACGGCAATCAACCCTCCGGCGCGCTCGGGAGGCGTCAATCCAAACAACCCAAAGCCCAGGGGTACGGAACCCTTGAGGACCAGAGCTCGGTCGGTTAGTTCGTACCGAAAAGGAACCTCCATCAGTTTCTTCTTGCCCGCAACCTCCACCAGGATGGAGCACAACCCGTCGGACGCCCCCCTGCCCGGTTGAAACTTCACGTGGTTGAGGTAAAAAACCACAAATGGGTATTCCTTGCTGCGCAGCGTGGAACGCAAATCTTTGTTCATCAGCGCATTGCCGCAATCAATGGACTGCACCGGAACCCGCATGCCGGGCCCCGAAAAGCTGACCAATCCGGAGGCGTCGTGCACTACGGCCGTCAGCGCACCTTGATGGAGTACCTGAGAAGAGGAACAGGAAAAACCCGCTACATTCGAGGTTCCGCGCACCACCAAGGAACTTCCGGGGCCGGAGGTGAACGCAAAGGTTTCCGACCGTACATTGGGTGCATTCCGAAACAATGGCAACG
>CAYXHJ010000020.1:0-12041 GCA_964464855.1 uncultured Owenweeksia sp.
TGGGCGACAAACTGCACTGGTTTCGCTGATTGGCTACGACAAAATGACCCGTGCCGTGGAGTTGAGCTCAGCCAAAGAAGCTGTATTGACCCTCCCGATGGCGGAATCCAGCACCCAACTTCAAGAAGTGTCTGTTCGGGCCACCCAAGAAGGGCAGGCCAAAAACGAAATGGCCGTGGTCAGTGCGCGGCAGTTTTCCGTAGAAGAGACGAATTTGTACGCGGGCAGCCGCGGCGAACCGGCGCGAATGGCCACCAACTTTGCCGGTGTTCAAGGTTCCGACGACCAACGCAACGATTTGGTGGTGCGCGGCAACACGCCTTCGGGCGTATTGTACCGAATGGAAGGAATCAACATTCCCAACCCCAACCACTTCTCCATTCCCGGTACCGGAGGCGGTCCTGTAACCATTTTGAACAACAAGTTTCTGGACAACTCGGACTTTTTCACGGGCGCATGGCCGGCCGAATACGGAAACGCCATCGCGGGTGTTTTTGATTTGAAAATGCGGGACGGAAACAACGAAAAATTGGAGTTTTCGGGTCAATTGGGTTTCTTAGGAACGGAATTGATGGTGGAAGGACCGTTGGGCCGCGGCCGTGAAGGGCGTCCAGCGCCCTCTTTCTTGGGCGTGTACCGCTACAGCACACTCTTCATGTTCCAAAAATTGGGCATTCCTCTGGGCACTTCCGCCATTCCTGGCTACCAGGACGGGGCATTTCGATTTACGTTTCCGCAGAAAAACGGAGGTAAATTGGCCGCTTGGGGTATGTTTGGCCGGTCCAACATCACCATCATGATATCCGATTCCGACGGGGACAAGGTCAGTTCTGATTTTGAAAGCTATGGCACCACGGACCGGGACCAGTACTTCAAAACCGACATGTACGTAGGCGGATTGAATTACACCAAACCCCTTTCCCGTACCAGCTTTGTGAACGCCGGAGTGGCCGCGAGCCAGTCCTACATCGATACGCGAAACGATAAAGTATTCCGCAGCATCACACCGGATTCACTGTGGCAGGTGGACGACGTAGTCAATATTTTGGGCTACAAGTTTACCGAAAACAAGCTCCACGGCTTTGCACATTACACCCAAAAATTGAACAACCGCAGTACGTTTAAAATGGGCATCAATGCCGACGTTTACGACCTCATCTACAACGATTCCGTACGAAAGGTTGATGGCCGGGACGGTACCATTTATCCGTGGCGCGTTCAGTGGGATACCCACGCACAATGGGCCGTGGTGCAGCCGTACGCCAGTCTGCGGAGCAACCTGACGTCCCGACTTTCCATGACCGCCGGATGGACGGCTACCTATTCCAACATCAACGCCAATTCCATCAGCTTGGTGGAACCGCGCTTGGGGTTGAATTACAAGCAGTCCCGGAACACGAATTTCTTCGCCGGAACCGGCGTCCACAGCCAGATGCAGAGTGCTTACCTGTACTACTACGCCATCGGCAACAACGGTCGCGACCCCGGGGAACACAATACGGACATGGGCTTGACCAAGAGCTACCATTCGGTTGCGGGCGTCGAACATCGTCTTTCGTCGTTGCCCATGCGCGTCAAGGCGGAGGTGTACTACCAGTACTTGTGGAACATTCCCGTGGAGCGCTTGAAGGTGGACGCCAATCCGTTGAGCGCGACCTTTGGCCAGCGCGTGGTGGGTTCCAGCTTCTCCATGGTCAATGCCGGTTCTGGCTTTGGACGGTTGTGGCCGGACACCCTAGAGAATTCCGGAACGGGACGCAACTACGGTTTGGAATTGACTGCAGAGCATTTTTTCACAAAGGGATTCTACGGTTTGATGACCGCCAGTTTGTTTGATGCCAAATACAAGGGTTCGGACGGCGTTGAACGCAACACCACCTTCAACGGCCAGTACGCCTTTAACTTTATTTTGGCCAAGGAATGGCGCTTGGCCGGAAAGCGTGCCTTGCAATTGAGCGGAAAGTTCACCACGGTGGGTGGCCGCTGGTTTGGTCCGGTGGATTTTGATAAATCCGAAGAAAACTTGGAGATCAACTTTGTGTCCGAGACCTTCAACACGGAGAAATACCGGGCGTACTACCGCACGGATGTCAAGTTCTTGTACAAGTGGAATTTTGCCAAAACCAGCCACGAGTTGGGCATTGACATGGCCAATGTTTTGAACAACAAAAACATTCTTACACTCACCTTTGTACCGGACCATCCGTCGGGCAACCCGGTTCAAGAGGAGTACCAGTTGGGCTTGCTGCCCATATTCTTCTACCGAATCGATTTTTAATTCGTGCATGAGGGCGTGCGTGCCCCACACCCTGCACAAAGGGCTGCCTCGTTCCGAGGCAGCCCTTTGTTTTTGGACCCTGAATAAAAAATCCTCAGTGGGGGCGTTGCAACCAACCCACGGTGGCCGCAGCGAACCGTCGGCCCGCCAAACGGGGCAAAACCGTGCCCAAGCGGTTCATTAATCCCGGTATGGCGTACAATTTTCGCTTCTCGGCACGCTGAAACGCATACCGAACGGCTGCGGTGGAATCCATCAAAGGCATGAGGCCTTGGGACACCAGGTGGGACTTTTCCAATCCGGCTCGATCAAAAAATGCCGTGCGCGTGGGGCCGGGACACACCGCTGTAACGGAGATGTTGTGCGGTTTTAATTCCATGGCCAAGGCTTCAGAAAAGGACAGTACAAATGCTTTGGAAGCGTAGTAAGCCGCCATGCCCGGGCCGGCTTGAAAGGCCGCAGTGGAAGCAACGTTGATCAATCGCCCGCCGGTCTCCAAGCGATTCACGGCCCAGTGGGACAAGCGCATCAAGGCTTGAACGTTGACTTCCACCATATTCCGAAGGACGGCGGGGGCTGCTTGGTGCAATGCGGCGTAGTCGCCAAAACCGGCGTTGTTCACCACGCGTTGGGGGATTTTGCCCGCGTTGTGCCAGGCATCCAGTTGGTGGATCAGTGCTGCGAGGGATTCCGGCTGGCCCAGGTCTGCGGTAAGCACCACAGGCTGAACGCCGGATGCCCAAGGTTGAATGCGTTCCAAGGTTGATGCGGCATCTTCCTCCCGCCGAACCACCAAAACCAATTCTTGTCCGGCTTTTGCCGCTTCAACCGCCCAATCAGCACCAATGCCTCTGGACGCACCCGTAATCAGCGTATATCCCATGAGGGCGAAGGTACGGAACCAAAAGTGCATCTTTGCAGGCCCAAATTCCGTGCACGTGAACCCTAATTGCCTGTATCTTCCCTTGAAGAGCGCCGTCAAAATCCAGTTTATTAGCATTTTTGGGCTTTTACTGACTGCAGTACCCGGGTGGTCACAGGAAAGTGCAACCAACCCCTTGGCTCAAAAATTGACCAACTCAGGTGTTGTGGTGCATGCGCTTCCTGCAGGCAACGGAGCTGTGGTGGACGGACTTCGCGATACTTTGGTCTACGGCAGCGGAATTCGTGTGGACATCAACACGGAACACCAACCGGGCACCAACGTAGCTCCTCCGGTGCGGACGGTGGGTTGGATTGCCCGAGACGCGGATGCCCTTTACGTGTACATTCGGTGCGGCATACCGGCAGAAGGCCTCCGCGCCAACACCACCCGACGCGACGAAGCGTTTGAGGATGATTTTGTGGGCATTGCCTTGGACCCGTATGCGGACACCCGCAACATGCTGTTTTTGGGCGCCAATGCGTATGCAATCCAGTTGGATTTGCGGAAAAACAACCCGGCCAACTTGAACGACAACTTTGACGTAAGCTACGATATGCTGTACGACGCGGTGGCCATGCGGACGGATACCGCCTACGCGGTGGAACTGCGCATTCCGTTCTCCTCCCTGCCGTTTCCATCGGGCAAAACGCAGGTGTGGAAGTTTGCTTTGTTCCGGAATTTGTGGGTGGGAGCGCAAAACCACTCCGTCAACAGTTTTCCCATTGACCGCAACAACGTATGCAGCGATTGTCAGTACGACGATGCCTTGTTGATGGACGGTTTGAAACAACCGCGCAAATTGCAAGTGCTCCCCTACGTGCTGGGCGGTTTGGTGGATCCTCCACCAGCATCGGGTGCGGCCTTAGGGAAAGTAGGCGGTAGCTTTTTGGCTGGATTCGGTTCCGAAACGGTGGTGGAAGGTGCCATTAATCCCGATTTTTCGCAGGTGGAATCGGATGCGCTGCAAATTGGCGTGAACAGCTCTTATGCCTTGTTCTATCCCGAACGTCGTCCGTTCTTTAACGAAGGGGCCGACTTGCTCGCTACGCGCGGGAACCTAATCTACTCCCGCACAGTGGCCGACCCGCTCCTGGTGAGTAAAGCCGTACATCAGGGCAGGGATGTTCGTGCGTATGCTCTTGCCGGTTACGATCGATCTTCCCCCTACTTGGTTCCCGGCGAAGACAACAGCTATTTGGGGCGCGCTACGGGCAATTCTTTTGGTATTTTCCGGGCTACCAAACCTTTTGAAAAGGCGCAATTTGTGGGGTTGATGGGCACCCACCGTCGGTACGACGCCGGCGGGTCAGGAACTTTGCTGGGCACCGATTTCAACGCACGTTTGAGTCCAACGGTACGCCTGTTTGGTGAAGGGGCGTTGTCCTTGACCCAAGAGCCGAATGCCCCGTGGATTTCCAACGAGGCGGGCATGTTTGGCTCCCACACCAAAGCCCTCGACGGGGAGCAATTCATGGGGTATTTTGGCACTTTAGAGGTACAAAAAGTGACCGAACGCTGGATGTTGCGCGCCATGACCTCGCACGTGGGGCGTGATTTTCGCGCAGAAATGGGCTTCCGCCCCAGTGTGGACCGACGTCGGGCCGAAGTGGGGGGAAACTTTCGCGCCTTTCCAAACGGAAAATGGATCAAGAACTACGGGGTGTACTACGAGGTTTTTGGCGAACAAACGGTGGGCGGAAAAACCAAGCAAACCGGCTGGATGGCAGACAGTTGGATGCAATTAGCCGGATCCATCAATTTGTCTTTAGGGCACTACTACCGCTTTATGGAGGAATTCAAGGGTTCCACCTTCCGTTGGTTGCCCTACACCTGGGGATCGGTCTCGTACAATCCGCGTCAGTGGCTGATGCTGAGCTACCGGACGGATTTTGGCCAAGGTCTGACCCGAAATGCGGATCTGGTGCGTGCCGGGGACGAACGAAACGGTGGTTTTTCCGCTCAGTTTCAGTTGGCCGGAAAAATTCGCTGGACGCTGGGCATCAACCACGCCCAAATGCGCGAACGTGATGAATCCAATGCATTGATTTACCGGGGGTATGTGGCCCGATCCGTAGTGCATTGGGGGATCTCCAAAGCCTGGTCTTCGCGGGTGGTGCTGCAGTACGACGATTTTGGAAAAGGTTGGACCGTACAACCGCTGGTTCAATACCAACCGTCGCCCTTTACGTTGGTTTACACGGGCGCGTCCTTAACGCCGTGGGATCGTTCCGTATTTGCAAAAGTTCAGTATCAGTTCCAGGCGAAGAAGCGCCGCGCTGCCTGAACTTTTTGGCACACCGCAAGAAGGGTGCTTGTGGTGTTCGTGCTGCATCAATCTTCCAATCGAGCCATTTCCGCAAGGCCTTGAGGGTCTTTAATTTGGAAACGTTTGCCCACCCGAGCAATGTAGCCGTCGTCCTCCAATTCAGCCAACAAGCGAATCAGGGATTCGGTGGCAGTGCCCACCAATTCCGCCCATTCGCTTCGCTTGAGATCAATGGCCACACAACCTTGTTCGTCCTTGCCAAACCGCGCTTGCAGCATCAGAAAGAACTCCGCTGTTCGCTCGCGAACAGACTTTTGCGCCAGGCTACTCATGATTCTGCTGGCCTCCGCTAATTCGTGGCAGGTTTGCTTGAGCATCTCCAAGGAGAAAGGTCCGTTGGATTGAAAAAATCCCAAGAGCACCTCGGCCGGAACAAAGCAGGCCGCTGTTTTGTCCATGGTGACGGCGGAAACCGTTAACGGTTCGCCGGCCAGCAAGGCTCGGTAGCCTATGAGATCTCCGTCGGTCAAAAACCGAACGATGTGCTCCTTACCGCTGGCGCCGGCATGCACCATTTTTACCCGACCGGATTGAATGCAGTATACGCCGCGGGGTGTTCGGCCTTCTTCCAAAATGGTTTCGCCTTTTTGGAATTGCCCGAACCGCTTGTGGGCGCACAATTCTTCGACTTCATCGCCCTGCAAATGCTGAAAAGGAGACAGCGAGCGCGTTGGGCAGGTGGCACACGTGTAGGCTTCCATGTCGGGTATTTTTTGGTCTATTAAAGGTACGTGACAAATGTCATTTTTTATCGTTTGGGGCTGAATTCTCTTTGTTCTCACGATGGCTGCACCCCATTCAAACCCCTATGCTGCACTGGATCAGGTGGATCTGTATCCGCACGTGTACAAACATTGGTCGGCCCAAAATGCCGTCGCTGAATTGCATTTGCCAACCGTGCATTGCGCTTCGTGCGTTCGGACACTGGAAAGTTGGCCCAAATGGCGCGACGGACTGGATTCCGTTGCCGTGGATTTTAGTCAACAATCCGCGGTGCTGCGGTTCAATCCTTCCGTGGTTGCTTTATCCGATTTGGCGCTGGAGCTTCAGGGAATGAGTTTTCCGCCGGACGTGAGCTTGGCTCAGTCCCATTCCGCCCCGGATCGTCCTCAAAAATCCGTTTTGGCGCGCAAGCAGTTCAAACAGATGGCCGTGGCCGGTTTTGTATTTGGCAACACCATGTTGTTTGCGCTTCCGGAATACTTTGGCATGGAAGCGGGGTCGGGCTTGTCCTTATTCATCCGTTGGATCACCGCGTTTTTGAGCCTTCCGTTGGTGTGGATTTCCGGGGCGCCCTTCCTGGTGAGCGGCTGGGCTGCTTTGCGTCGGGGTACCACGAACATGGACGTGCCTATTTCATTGGGCATCGTGGCACTGATGGCACAAAGCCATTGGGATGTTTGGACCGGTAGTGGTCCCGGGTATTTTGACAGTTTGGCGGGCTTGCTGTTTTTCTTGTTGGTGGGCCGATGGTTTCAGTCGCAGACCTATTCAGCCTTGCATTTTGAGCGCGATTATCGGTCGTTCTTTCCGTTCTCGGTTTGGGTCGTTGAAAACGGTACCGAATCCGCACGTCCGCTGGAATCGTTGAAAAAAGGTGATTTGGTGCGCGTTCGCCACGGGGAAATGGTGCCGGTGGCCAGCACGGTCCTGGAGGGCGAGAGTGCGGTAGACGTGTCTTTTTTGACCGGAGAGGCTCAGCCCCAAGACGTGGGTCCGGGTTCGACGGTACCCGCAGGAGCAAAATTGGTGGGCGGATCCGTATTGGTTCGTGCAGAAAAACCTTTGGATCAAAAGTACTTAACATCGCTTTGGAGCGAGGACACCGGCGGCCGACGCCCGCAATGGACCGCCCTGACGGACAGGTTGGGCAGAGCCTTTACGGGGGTAGTCTTGAGCATATCGGCCGCCGCTGCCCTCGCTTGGGCGTTTTTAGACCCCGCTTTGATCGTCCCCGTGGTAACGTCCGTTTTAATTGTGGCGTGCCCCTGTGCGCTGGCCCTTGCGGTACCTTTTGCTTTGGGAAACAGTGTTCGTTTATTGGGGCGGCAAGGAGCTTTTGTCAAGTCTACCGCCACCGTGGAACGCTTGGCCGCAGTGGGCGCCTGGGTTTTTGACAAGACCGGCACATTGACCGTTGCTGGTGAAGTTCGGTGGACCGAACCCGTGGGATTGACGCCCTTACAACGCATTGCGTTGCGGGCATTGGCCAACCAAAGTGCCCACCCGCTCAGCCGTTCTCTGGTACACCATTTTACGGCGCAAGGAACGGTGGATGCCTTAGAGGTTACTCAATTTGAAGAGGCCTTGGGACGCGGAATTACTGGGGTTGTCGGTTCTAAAAATTACCGGCTGGGAAATGCCGCCTTTTGCTTCCAAGACCCTGCAAGCGCCCCAGACCACGCAATGGGCGCTGTAGAAGACGGCGTATTTCTGGGATGGTTTCTCCCGCAAAGTTCGTTCCGCACGGGATTGCGGGAAGCGCTTGACGGATTGGGAACTGCGCCCATTTCCGTTTTAACGGGCGATACCGACGGCGAGCGAGATGCCCTTCAAAGGACGGTGCCGTCCCAAACGGAACTGCGCTTCCGCCAAAAACCGGAGGACAAAAAGGCCTACGTTCAGTCCCTTCAAGAACGAGGTTATTCCGTGGCCATGGTGGGCGACGGCCTGAACGATGCCGGTGCATTGGCCCAAAGCGATGTAGGAATTACCGTGGCCGAAGACGCCTTGCATTTTGCACCCGCATGCGATGTGCTTTTACGCGGTGATGCCCTGCCGCAATTGGACCGCATGCAGCGCTTTTCGCAAGCCGGCGTGCGTGCCGTACGGCTGAGCATTTTCATGAGCCTGGCGTACAACGTCGTGGGGTTGAGTTTCGCCGTTCGGGGGGCACTGACTCCAGAAGTGAGCGCCATCCTCATGCCCATTAGTTCCTTGAGCGTGGTGGCTTTCACCACCCTGTATACCCGGCGTCAAGCCAAAAAAATCTTTTCCTTATGAGTGCTTTTTACTTGATGGTGCCGGTGAGCATTGCCCTAGCCACAGCCTTTCTCTACGTATTCTTAAAACTCAACGACAACGGTCAGTTTGACGACACCACGTCGCCGTCGGTGCGCATGCTGGACGACAAGACCCTTGTGGATTCCGCAAAAAAAGAAAAAGAATAACACCCTTCACTCAACTCAATCACCCTATGGAAACACCCTTGGAACGGTTTGCGTACGACAACAAGATTGTGCGCAACTTCTTGGTCGCCACCCTTGTGTGGGGACTCATTGGATTTTTGGTGGGACTGACCATCGCCTTGCAGCTGGTCTTCCCGGATTTGAATGCGGATTTACCGTGGTTGACCTTTGGCCGATTGCGGGCCCTGCACACGAACGGCGCCATTTTCGCGTTCGCCGGCAACGCCATCTTCACCGGGGTGTACTATTCGCTGCAGCGCTTATTGAAGGCGCGCATGGCCAGCGATTTATTGAGTAAAATCCACTTTTGGGGTTGGCAGTTGATCATCCTGTCCGCCGTGGTGACGCTGCCGCTGGGGATCACCACCTCCAAGGAATACGCGGAATTGGAATGGCCCATCGACATCGCCATTGCCTTGGTGTGGGTGGTTTTTGGCGTCAACATGATTTGGACCATCCTCAAGCGTCGCGAGGAACACTTGTACGTAGCCGTTTGGTTCTACCTAGCAACGTTTGTGACGGTTGCCGTTCTGCACATCTTCAACAGCTTGGAACTGCCCGTCAGCGCTTTAAAAAGTTACTCCGTCTACGCGGGAGTGCAAGACGCCTTGGTTCAGTGGTGGTACGGACACAATGCGGTGGCGTTTTTCCTGACCACCCCCTTCCTGGGCATGATGTACTACTTCCTTCCCAAGGCGGTTGATCGCCCCGTTTATTCGTACCGACTCTCCATTGTTCACTTCTGGGCCTTGATTTTCATTTACATCTGGGCCGGACCGCACCACCTCCTCTACTCTGCTTTGCCCGACTGGGCGCAAAGCTTGGGAACCGTATTCTCCATCATGCTGATTGCACCGTCGTGGGGCGGCATGATCAACGGTCTCTTGACGCTGCGCGGTGCCTGGGACCGGGTTCGGGACTCCGCCGTTCTAAAGTTCTTTGTGGTGGGCGTATCCGCCTACGGCATGGCCACTTTTGAGGGCCCCATGCTGTCCATCAAGAGCATCAATGCCATCGCACACTTCACGGATTGGATTCCCGCACACGTACACGTTGGCACTTTGGGATGGAACGGTTTTATGACGTTTGGCATGATCTATTGGTTGGTTCCCCGTTTGTTTACGGGCGGTGCCTACTCCGAAAAACTGGCCAACTGGCACTTTTGGCTGGGCACCACCGGCTTGCTGTTCTGGGCACTTCCCATGTACGTAGCAGGATTTACCCAAAGTTTGATGTGGAAGGAATTGGCCGTAGACGGCACTTTGGTGTACGGCAATTTCCTGGAGACCACCCGTCAGATCATCCCCATGTACGCCCTGCGCGCCTTGGGCGGCACGTTGTACATCTCCGGAATGGTGGTGCTCTTTGTCAACGTTTGGAAAACCGTTACCCGCGGCAAGCTGATTGCCAACGAAGCTGCTGAGGCCCCGGCCTTAGCGCGCCACGGCGCCCACCAAGGCGAGCACTGGCACCGGTGGATTGAGCGTCGTCCGGTTCAGTTGTTGATTTGGAGTACGGTGGTCATTTTGATTGGTGGAATCATCGAAATCGTGCCTACAATGATGGTGAAAAGCAACACCCCCACCATCGCGAGCGTAAAGCCCTACACGCCCTTGGAGTTGGAAGGTCGGGATATCTACATCCGGGAAGGCTGCAACGCTTGCCACTCGCAAATGATTCGCCCCTTCCCCACCGAGGTTTTGCGCTACGACCCCGCGGGCAAACAGTATTCGCTGCCCGGAGAGTACGTGTACGATCACCCGCACCTGTGGGGCTCCAAGCGCACCGGACCGGATTTGATGCGCGTTGGCGGCAAATACCCGGACAGCTGGCACTACAACCACATGCTGGACCCCACGAGCATGTCTCCCGGCTCCATCATGCCGCGTTACCCGTGGTTGTTCTCCGGGGACGGACACGACGCCACCCTCAACACCTCGTTGACGGTGCAAAAAATGAAAGCCATGGTTGCGTTGGGCGTACCCTATACGGATGCAGAAGTTGCGGGAGCTCTGGACAACCTAAACCGTCAAGCCGCAGAAATTGCGCAACGCTTGAACGAAGACCCCACCATTCAAGTAGAACCCAACGAGGAAATCATCGCGTTGATTGCCTACTTGCAGCGCATGGGTACGGACGTTAAAAAAGGAATGAAATGAGCAAGAACTTGACCTTTTTGGCCCAAGTAGAGGGAATCGAGTGGTTTCCCATTGCAACGATGGTGATTTACTTGGCATTTTTTGCCGCCGTCGGGTACTACGTGTTCAAAACGAAAGGCGATCGTGTAGACCGCTGGTCCCGGCTGCCTTTAGAGTCCAACGATAAACAAGAACAAGCATGAACGCATACGCCTTGTGGAGCATCTCCCAAGAATGGGTAGACCTCTTTATTTCCCTAGGAAAACCCACGAATGTTTTAGCCATCATTACCTTTTTTGTGGGCCTGTTCACGGCAATGTCCGTCCTTCGGACGTTGGAAACCCTCAAACAGAAACTGGGCATCGCACCCGAACCCAAAAAGGCAGCTTGGTATTCGCGCAAAAAAGTAATGGCAAGTTTGACGGACTCCGTTCCCCTGGAACGGGAAGGAGACGTGATGCTGGACCACAACTACGACGGCATTCGGGAGTTGGACAACAACCTTCCTCCTTGGTGGCTGTACGGCTTTTACCTGACCATTTTTGGTGGCATCATCTACTTGTGGTACTACCACGTGATGCCAGACACCCCCTTGCAGGCCGACGAATTCACGGCGGAAATGGCGGTTGTGGAGCAAATCAAACAGGACTACTTAGCCGGTGAGGCCAATAAAGTGGACGAGAACACCGTGGTGGCCTTGTCCGACGCCAGTGCCTTGGCCGACGGCAAAAAAACCTTCGAGGCCAACTGTGCGTCGTGCCATTTGGCCGACGGTGGAGGTTCCGTTGGACCCAATTTGACGGATGCGTATTGGATCCACGGCGGCAGCATTAAGGACGTCTTCACCACCATCAAATACGGTGTGTTGGAAAAAGGCATGATTTCCTGGCAAGAAACGTTGAGCCCCGTACAGATGCAAAACGTCGCCAGCTACATTCTGACCTTCCAGGGCACCAAGCCCGCCAATCCCAAGGCGCCGCAAGGCACCTTATACGCTCCTGCTTCTGATGCCTCTGCCGCTGGGAACCCAGCGGATACGGCAGCAGTGCAACCTTAACGGTGCTTCCCGCGGGCGCTGCGCGCCCGCGGGATTCCCATCGGATTCCCCAATTTCGATTTCGCGTTTTTGCTGAAAAAACCCGAAACCACCCTTCTGCCAACCTTACTTCCCACCAGCCATGTCCAC
>CAYXHJ010000021.1:0-12026 GCA_964464855.1 uncultured Owenweeksia sp.
GAGCCTGTCCAGCCTGAACGCGGGTCGCTCGCAGATGCGCGTGATGCGCGGCCTGTCTGCTGGCAGGACTTCATCGCCGGTAACGCCCAAGAGCAGCAAGCCCAAGCCGTTGTTTCCTTCGGGAAGGGTTCCGTGGTAGCGGGGGCGTTCCAGGCCTTTGTCGTCGTATTTGGCCTTCAGTACGCGTTCCACTTCTGCTTCTAAGCCTTCCGCTCGGATGTACTTCTCGCACGCTTGGTCCACCGCCGCATTCAAGAAGAAGCTCAAGAGCATGGGAGCCGGACCGTTGATGGTCATGGACACTGACGTGGACGGATGGCACAAGTCAAATCCGCTGTACAGCTTTTTGGCGTCGTCCAAACAGCAAATGCTCACGCCCGCGTTGCCAATTTTGCCGTAAATGTCCGGTCTGCGACCGGGGTCGTTTCCGTACAGGGTTACGGAATCGAAGGCCGTAGAGAGCCGCTTGGCGGGAAGTCCCAGCGACACGTAGTGGAAACGCTTGTTGGTTCGTTCCGGACCTCCTTCGCCCGCAAACATGCGCGTGGGGTCCTCCCCGTCGCGCTTGAAGGGGTAAATACCCGCCGTGTAAGGGAATTCTCCGGGAACGTTTTCTTGAAGCATCCACTTCAACAAATCACCCCACGCTTTGAAGGACGGCGTCACCACGCGCGGAATGCGTTGTTGAGCCAAGGAGACGGTGTGCGTGGGAACCTGAATGGCCTTTCCGCGTACGTGGTACACGTATTCATCTGCCTTGTACTTTTCGCGCACTTGAGGCCACGCCTGAAGCGCATCCCAGAGGTGGGGATCCAAATCCCGCTTGCGGCGCTCCATTTCTTCTTGAACGCCTTTGATCAGTCGATCCGCATCTTCCAGTTTAGAGGAACGAAGGACTTCCAGCGTACCGTTCAAAGAATAGAGTTGATCTGCCACGCGTGCTTGCTCTTCCACCCATTGATCGTACGCACGGTTGTTTTCCGAAATCTCGGAGAGGTAGCGGGTACGGTGCGGAGGAATGACGTAGATTTTTTCCGACATTTCATCCGTCAATGCCAAATGGGAAGCCAACTCGGGACGGCCGGACTTATCCGCAATGGCTTGCATGACGGCCACATACAAACGGTTCGTTCCGGGGTCGTTGAATTGGCTGGCCATGGTGCCGAACACCGGCATGTCGTCCAAGGAGTCTTCCCAACGATTGTGGTTGCGTTGTACCTGTTTTTTGACGTCGCGAAGTGCATCCAAGGCGCCGCGCTTGTCGAACTTGTTGAGCGCAATCAAGTCGGCAAAATCCAGCATGTCGATTTTCTCCAACTGGGTAGCCGCGCCGTATTCCGGAGTCATAACGTACAACGACGTTGTGCTGTGTTCCAGAATTTCAGTATCGGACTGACCGATTCCACTGGTTTCCAACACCACCAAGTCAAATCCTGCCGCTTGTACAATTTGCACGGCTTCGGCCACGTGGCGGCTCAGCGCCAAGTTGCTCTGACGGGTGGCCAGCGAGCGCATGTACACATTGGGGTGCTTGATGGCGTTCATGCGGATTCGATCCCCCAAGAGGGCTCCACCGGTCTTTCGCTTCGACGGATCCACACTGATGACGGCCAATTTCTTCTGAGGAAAATCCACGGTAAACCGGCGTACCAATTCGTCCACCAATGAGGATTTTCCGGCGCCTCCCGTACCTGTAATCCCCAATACTGGGGCGTTGTGCGTCTTTGCTTTTTCAGCAACCTGCTCGCGCACCGACGCATACACGTCGCTGTAATTTTCGGCACAGGAGATCAGTCGGGCCAAGGCACCCGGATGCTCGGGAGAAAGCCGGTCCATTTCATCGGTCAACCGCTCGCCCAGAGGAAAGTCCGATTTGGACAACAAATCGTTGATCATGCCCTGCAAACCCATGGAACGACCGTCGTCCGGGTGGTAGATGCGCGCAATTCCGTAGTCCTGCAATTCGGCAATTTCGGAGGGCAGAATGGTGCCGCCGCCGCCGCCAAAGATGCGGATGTGGCCCGCCCCTTTTTCCTGGAGCAGGTCGTACATGTATTTAAAATACTCGTTGTGACCGCCTTGATACGAGGTCATGGCAATGGCGTTGGCGTCTTCTTGAATGGCGGTGTTGACGACCTCTTCTACGCTGCGATCGTGGCCCAAGTGAATGACTTCGGCACCGGACGCTTGCAAGATGCGGCGCATGATGTTGATGGAGGCGTCGTGACCGTCAAATAGGGAAGCGGCAGTGACGATGCGAATTTTATTCTGAGCTTGGTACGGCAAGGGGTTTTCCATGCTCCAAAGATAACGCACACCGTCGGTGTGCCGGGAGCGGCGCAGAGTTCAATCCGGGTCCAATTCGGACAAAATAAGGTCCAAATGATCCCAATGGTGGAGGACTGCTGTGGGCATATGCCCGGTGGGAACATTCTCTTTTCCCGGGTTGTAGTACACTTGATCCATTCCAAACGCAGCCGCCCCCAGTACATCAGCCTCCCAACCATCGCCCAAAACCAAGGTTTTTTCCGGTTCCGCGCCGGCCTTGGCCAAAGCAGCTGCAAATACCTCGGGCGCGGGTTTGTACGCCCCTACCTCTTCCGATGTAGTTACGGATTCAAAATAAGGAGCTAAACCACTGCACGCCACCTTCGTGTGTTGGCTTTCCGGAAATCCGTTTGTGATGATGTGCAGGGAATAGCGGCGACTTACCCACTGTACTGCCTTCAAAGCACCCGGCATCAATCCGGTCTCGCGCGGCGTACGCTGCACGAAGTCCACCTCCAAAAAAGTCGACAATTCGCTACGTTCTGGCTGCGCCACGTGCGGCAATGCCTCCTGCAACAACCGCTCAAACCGCAAGCGCCTAACCTCTTCTTTGGTGCATTCCCCTTTGCGCAATGCGTTCCACAGTTCCGAGTTGATGCTTTCGTATCGATCCAGAGCCCGGTCGGGGTGCAGTTGCGCCCCAAGCGGCGCGATGTGCGCTTCAAATAAGTACCGAAAAACGCGTCTACTGTTGCCTTCAAAGTCCCACAGGGTGTGGTCCAAATCAAACAATAGATGCGTGTAGCGACGGAAATTGTTGGGTGTCATGTACGGAAGAGTGGGACGAAGGTACAACCGGTGAATCGTAACCGCTGACCGGCCTCCTCACGCGTCCGAGGACGGTTCCACCACCGTGTCGGAAGAAAATCCAACCAGGTACACCTTTTGTGCAGCACGCGTGATGGCCGTGTACAGCCACCGCAAATAAGGCCTTTGGTCGTAACCCTCGGCCTCATAAGGCTGCTCCACAAAAACGGCTTCCCATTGTCCGCCCTGGGCTTTATGGCACGTCAAGGCGTAGGCAAACTTCAATTGCAGGGCATTCCAGTAGGGATCCCGGTCGCGCGCTGCCCTTTGCAACCGTACGGTGGGTAAGTGCTCGTACTCCGCCTGAACCCCTTGCAACAAGCCAGTTAACTGCTCGGGCGTTAATGCTGGACCTTCTGTATCCAACGCATCCAAAACCACTTTCGCCTCAACAGGCGGGTCGTCGGGACGATCCAACCACCTCATGGTTGCTTGGGCAAACGAGAGTCCGTAGCGCTCCTCGTGTTCCACCAATCGGATGATCTCCAATTGATCGCCGTTGGCCAGAAAGCCCGCCGGATGTTGGGCCTCCAGCCAATGGTAGTTGTTTTTGACCACCATCACCCGATCGCCCGTATTCAAGCGCTCGTCCAATCCAAAGATGCGCGCACGAATTTGCCTGTTGTACAAAACCGCTCGTTTGTTGCCCTTTGTAATGAAAGCCGACTGATCCGGCCGATTCAAGAACTCTCGCTCCAACGCATCCAAAACGGCATAACTGTCTTCCAGCCGCAAAAAATCCGGTCCAATACGAAGTTTTGGGAACCGCACCCGCCGGGCCTCCAAGGATCGGCGCAACTGCGTCGCATTCGCCAGCACCATAGATTCTTGAGCCTGTCGCACCACTTCCGTCAAGCGAACCGCTCGCACCTCCAAGTCGTGTCTTCCGCTCAAAACCGCCGGATCCAGCGCGGGACTCTCTTCCTCGCCAACCGGAGGCAATTGAGCGGTGTCTCCCAACAAAACCAGCTGGCAGCGGTTCCCGGAGCGGACAAACTGCAGCAAATCCTCCAACAGCGAGGTACCCATCCAGCCCTCACTGGATTTATCCGAGAGCATGGAGGCCTCGTCAACAAAAAACACGGCCCGATCGAGTGGATTCTCCCGCAATGCGAAGGCGACACCCCCGTTGGCGCGCGGCACGGCGCGGTATATGATTCGGTGGATGGTGAATGCCCTACGCCCCGTGCGCTCGGCAATAACTTTGGCCGCCCGACCGGTTGGCGCTAAAAGAACGGTGCGAAATCCCAACGACGGCAAGTGCGCTGCAACCGTTCGCAACCAGGTAGTCTTACCCGTTCCCGCAAATCCAGACACCAAGAGCACGGCACGTAGGTTGCCCTCCAGCAAGAACGCCCCCAACGCTTGAACGGCCTCCACCTGTCCTTCCGTGGGCGCAAAAGGCCACCCCGAGAGCAGTTTCGAATCCAGAACGTTATGATTCATGATTTTCGGAGGGACCGGTTGATTTTTTGTGTAATTTCGGGGCTCAAAACAGACTTCACTTATGAATCCCCGCATTCTTCTTGGCGTTCGCGTTGTATTGGGCGTTGCCGCCCTAGCTCTGAGCTACAAAGTTTACCGAATCATAGCCGAACCGGTTGAATTTGCCGCTCTGAAGGAATCACGTTACGATGTAGCGAAGTTACGGCTGGAACAAATCCGCGAAGCGGAATTGGCATACAAAGAAAAGTACGGTGAATACCAAGGCGACTTGAATAAGCTGATCGAATTCGTGGCCAACGATCAGGTCCCCATTGTCTTGCGCAAAGATTCTTCATTCACCTATTACGACAAAGTTTACCAGCAGGAGATGAACAAGGATACCGTCATCCTGCGTAAAATTGGTGATGCTCCCGTCGTACAAAAGCTTCAGCAAAAAGGAGATTTGTTCCCGGCAGACTTCAAACCAGAAGACCTCCGGTATATTCCTTTTTCCAACCAAGTTGCATTTGAATTGGCTGCTGCTAAAATTGACCGAAACGGCGTTCAAGTACCTGTTTTCGAAGTAAAAGCTTCCAATGAAGCTATTTTTCACGACGTAATGGATCAATACGGTTCTCTCATCAAGGACTTGTCGATCTCTTTCTTGGCGGTAGGATCGCTGTCTGAACCCACCCTCAGTGGTAACTGGAAATAATTCAACCCCATCTTTTGTTTGGTGGTCTGCTTCGTTGGAGGTAGATTTCAGGGCGACGCCCGACGTGTATCTGACACACGACGGGCGTCGCTTTCCGTTTCTGGTAACTTTTGCACAGGAACCTTTTGCCTTAGGGGCACTCAATTCGGGAGACATTGCACCTTTGGTGAAATTCCTTGGTGCACAATCTCCGCGCGTAATCAGTAGTTCGCCATCAAAATGGTGCACTCTGATACCCGACGCATTGTGGCCTTCCTTTGAATGGAGTCCGGCACTCTTTGACGCACCGAAAAATGCACAGTCATATCGGTCTGTTCATCAAAAAATTCATTCTGTGTATATTCCCAATCGACACGATCTAGAGACAACTGGTGGATGGGGCGTACAATACAAAGGCTTTTGGCCCAGCGAAGCATTGGATTGGGAACTACCGCCCGTAGCTCCCGGGCGAAGTGTGGTGGTTTTAATCCAGCCCGACGGTTTGCACATCAGCGCTTTTGAACGCGGTGGCACTTTGGTTTTTTACAATCGATTTGAGGCTTCTACGAGCAACGATGCACTGTACGCCTTGGGATTGGTGTACGAACACTTGAATTGGAGCGGCATCGACGTGCCTCTGTTTTGGCACGGCTACCGATCCGATTGGGAGGCCATCGCACAAAGTTTGGGTACTTTCGTTCTGGAAATCAAACCCCTCGGGCCACCTAAAACACTTCCGGAATCCTTAGGCGATTGGCGCGTTCACACTTCGTTTCAAACTTTATATCGACTTTGGCTATGCGCATCGTAGCAGGCAAATGGCGCGGCAAACAAATTGTTGCACCGAAGAATTTACCGGTTCGCCCCACCACGGACATGGCCAAAGAATCGTTGTTCAATTTGATTCGGAACTACCTTGACTTTGAACAGATTCGCGCACTGGACCTTTTCAGCGGAACCGGTAATTTGAGTTATGAGTTAGCTTCTCGCGGTTGCACAAGTATTACGTCCGTGGATAAGTCCCGCGACTGCATTCGCTTCATTCAAAAAACAGCGCTTGCACTACCTTCTGCAGCCATTGCACCGGTTGCCTCAGATGCCATTACCTTCGTGCAACGAAGTCCAAGCCAATGGGACTTAATCCTTGCAGACCCACCTTTTGACTTTGACCGATACGAAGCGCTCATTGATGCCATTCTCCATGGGCAAAGATTGACTTCAAGCGGAGTTTTTGTCTTGGAACACGGTCCCTTTACTTCATTTGAAGATCACCCCAATTGTTTCGACCATCGAAAATACGGCAATGTCCAGTTGTCTTTTTTTCAATCCGAACCGGTTCCTGCTGAGGATTTGGACTGACCTAATCCCATGTCCCCTGGAATAAATGTCCACGAAGTCTAAAACGGTGGCACCAGCCCAAGCTGGGTTAAGCTGAGTTCGCTAAATTGAACCAGAGCATTTGCTCGATGACTCATCGCTCTTTTTTCACTCGGTTGCATTTGGGCAAATGTCCTGCCATCTCCCTCTAGTGGTACGAACATGGAGTCGTATCCAAAACCACCGTCACCTCGTTCCTGCGGCACAATTTTTCCGTGTACTTCGCCTCGAACGACGTGTTGCACATTGCCCCAAACCCAGGCCAAGACACAGACAAAATAAGCAGGCAATTCCCGCCCTTGGAGCTCCCTCAATAATTTGGACCTATTGTCCGTATCGGTAGCACCCGTTCCTGCATAACGAGCACTCAGTACTCCCGGTGCTCCCGCCAATTCTGGAACTACCAATCCGGAATCATCGGCCAAAGCAGGAAGCCTCGTTCCCCGATGACCTTGTACTGCTTTCAGAAGTGCATTTCCTTCAAAGGTGTCTGCATCCTCGCGTAATGGACCACCTATCCAATTCGCCTCATTTAAGGTCAACCAACGAAAATTCGGGTTTAGGTACGGGGCAATTTCTTGGACTTTATGCAGATTCTGCGTGGCCAAAACGCACGTTATTCGACGATCCATCGCAGTCATTCTTGTTTTCTTTGTGGAGCTAACGTTTCCGACTGAGCATCGTTCGTTCTCAATTTTTCCGGTATCCGATCCAAAATCTGGGTCGCCAGCGCTTCAATTGCTTTTCGCTTTGGAGATCCTTCTGCAAAAACCAATGAAATCTGACGAACCGGTCTCGGCTCGGCCAATGGTTTAATGCGCGTCTTCTGAACCGACGGAAGATCCAAAGTTGCCAAATAGGGCAAAAGTGTCATCCCCAAACCGGCGTCGGAAAGTCGTACCAACGTTTCAAATTGACCGGACTCTACGTGTATGCGTGCCCCAGCTTTCAAACCATCAGCTCCACACAGCGATAATGCCTGTTGCCGAAAGCAATGTCCTTCTTGAAGCAAGAGAACATCGGACTGTTGTAATTCAGAACGTGTGATGAACAATTCGGTAGACAACCGATGATTTTCTGGAATGTAGGCTACAAAAGGTTCTTGATAAAGTGGCAAGGTTTCCAATCCCCGTTCGTCCAATGGCGTCGCCAAAAGAGCAACATCCAACCGATGTTCCAATATTCGCCCAACACATTCAGCGGTAGTCCTTTCTTCAACGGTCAACTCCAGTTGCGTGTATTTTTGAATAAACGCGCCCAAAAATCGATGAAGCAAATACGGCGCGACAGTAGGTATGACGCCCAAAGACAAACCTCCTTGAAAAGGAGATTGACCAGCCTCAACAACCTGATGAAAACGACGCGCTTCAGATAATGTTCTCTTTGCTTGAGCAATAGCTTGGCGTCCAACCTCTGTTGGCTCAATGGGCTGATGCAGTCGATCAAATAATGCAACGCCCAATTCTTCCTCCAATTTTTGCACCTGCATACTCAAGGTGGGCTGCGTCACGCCACATGCCTCAGCCGCTTTACCAAAATGACGATAATCGTCAAGGGCGACTAAATAATGCAATTGGGTTAAGGTCATGCGAATGGGATTCGAAAGCGTTGTATGCGAAGATAGGGCTTTGGCTCTGCTCCCCACCCCAAGTAAAACCGAAACAAACCCGGTGCTTGTGACCCTTCAAAATCCAAACGGCTCCAAGTTCCACTGGCCTGTAATACAGTTTCGTTAATCAAAAACGACATGGCTTGACATTCACGCCCTGCATCGGTTACTGTGCTGAAATACAATATCATGCGATCGCCACTGAACCACCAAAATGCTCCCGCCAAAAGCTCATTTCCAGGACCATACACCGTTTGCACCATACCGCGTCGCTGATGAATTAGAGCGTGCATTTGCCAACGAATCGCATTCAAAAATTGGGAAGGAATTTTTCCGTAGCGTTTAACCTGATGTTGTTCAAAAGCTTGTACGAGTACCTCAGGCGAATCGTGCTCAAAAATTTCTAAACGCGCACTTTGAGCCTTTTTGAGATTGCGACGGGTTTGTTCACTGTAGGATTCGTAATTCAATCGATAGTCTTTTTTCAGCAGAACTACGGCATTTTGCAGATTCCAACTTCGAAACCATGCTGTTGGACCCACCTTTTTCCAATTGCCATCCGGTTTTGGGTTGTTCAGACCTTCTTGAAAATTCAAGTCCAACCAAAAAAAATCTTTCGGCAAAGCACCGAGAGCCGTCTCAACATCTTCCCAATCTTTCACAGCATCACTTTCACGATGAATTGCGCAAGCCGGTGAATAAAAAATCCCCAATTGCTGCAAACCCAACGGCATTCTGCACAGGGTTAAAATACCAGCGATGCGTCGAAAGGGAATGGGACAAACCGCCTCATAATCGTTGCGAATCAGTCCACCCCATTGATTCGTACGTGCATCCAAAACTTCCGTCAATCCATAAGGAAGTGACCGTATATCCGAGCGCACAACCCGGTTCCAGCGTTCGTCGTCTACTTCGTCTCGCCGCACCCATCTCCAAATTCCTAATCCTTGTCCCATTGAATCATTTTCTTCACTTGATCATTCCATCCTACCCATATTGGATCAACTTCAGAAAAAAGACGCCAATGGGTAACCCATGAGAAGGGTACGCCTTGTTCCAGGCAGTCGGAATACGCTTTGTGCCACTCCTCAAACGGATTAGCGGTAGGCTGGTAATACAACAAATGACCGTCCATGGCAAAAAACGGATGGACCCATAAACCCAATGCCGCATTGCGCTCCAAATCAAACCAAGGGTAAGGAACGGCTATTCCTGCTCTCCACCCGATTCGATCGGTGTAGCCCATGGAGTGTTCTTCTTGAATTCCCAAGCTTTCCAACAACGGATAGTGCACCTCTGGTTGGAAGGACAAGAAGTGAAAACGACTCCGTCTCACCTGCCGGCCCAACAAGCGAGCAACTTGTCGGTATTCTTTTTCCAGAAGGCCCCGTCGCGCGCCTTTGCTTGCTCCGGTGGATGGATGCCACCCCAATCCATCGGGTAATTTATGATCCAATTGCTTCCACAAGGATTGAGCTCGACGGTTGCTGAAATCTACACCTGAATCCTGCTCGTTGCGCTCTAATTGCATGAGAGCAAAGTAGTTCCACGGCTGCCCTTTCCATAAATGCATTTGTTCTAAAAGGGTGTCGTAGGGGTCTTGCCCACCTGCACGCGCTCGCCATCGTCTAAAAGCGTTGGCAATTTTTCCATTCACTATATCACGAAAACCGGCCAATCCAACATGCAACCAATTTCTACCCGCAAAGGCCAGCAAGTGGTCAATGTCTACGCTAATATTCACTTTTGACCGACGGGGAGGATCGATGTTCAAACCCCATTCGTGCGCAACAGCCTCTGCCCAGCGGTGCACCCAAGGAATTCGTTCACTCCCCACTCGTGCCGCCAATGAATCCGATGAACGAAATCTACCGTGTTCGTCCAACGTTGCAAATCGCTCTTCCACACGGAGCGCCAGCCATACCATAGACAGCAACCAATCCGTCTGTATCCCACAAGGACGTTTAAATAACCCCAATTCAAACGCATCAGGATTCGGCTGAAGAAATTCCAAACGTTTCCAATTTTCAGAAATCGCGTAATTCATCCAAGAATCAAGCCCCAATCTGCGTACCCAAAGCAGGTCGCACAGGTCCGATTGAGGTGGCTCAACCCGTTGCCAACGAAGTCCCGTTACTACCTGGAACAGTACCAAGGAATATTCCAACCGAGGTTGTTCACCGTTCCACGCGAATTCAATAACCGACTCGTTATGATTCATGTCAACAGCTAAACGCGAAGGAAGTTCCACAGGCCGGAAAAGATTTCAACGAACGACCAGCTACACTTAATGGCTCGTCCAAAGGGCGCAAGGTAAGCATCAATTGAAGGGCAATGGGTAATTTACTGACTTCAAATGCCGTGCTAATTCCACATTTTGCGACCAGTAATTTCCAACGCCAGTGATTCAACTCTTTTTTGGTTAGGGGCATCCATGTTATTTTCTCCTGGACCCACTTTCCAGAATATTCTTTTGCCAAACGTTGCACATATGCGACCTTCGTTGAATCAATTTGTGCGTAATTAGCCTGCCAATAAAGCAGAACATACCACTCCCATCGACGCAGTTTAGAACGCATTTGAACGGGATATTGCATTACAGGTTCGGCCACAACTGCACGAAATGATCAGCCATTGCTTGAGCCGCATATCCTTGGCCATATACGGGAGGAAAGTTCGAGGGCTTACGTTCACGTTCTTCAACCCATCGTAATAAGCGTTCGAAAACCTCCGGTTCCTTCGGGTCAAACAAATCAACCCCGTCTGACCCCAATAATTCTTCCCATTCAGTCTCTTTTCGCAAAATGGCCACCGGGGTACCCAACATATACGCTTCTTTCTGCAATCCTCCAGAATCTGTAATAACCACCGCTGCACTTGCGCACCATTTCAATATTTGCTCGTGTCCAACTGGCTTAACCAATCGAACTTTTGAATTTGACAGCTCATTGCGCTCTTCAAGCGTGGCCATTGCCCACCAGCGATGGTGCATAGGCCAAATAACTACTCGATCTAATGCCAATTGGCATATAGCATTCAGCCACAACCTGCGATTTTCCGGATCATCTACATTGGTATTGCGGTGAATCGTCACAATCACTCCTCCCCGATCGCTATGGGGAATAGGCTCGTATTGACGAAATACGTCCAACATAACATCACCAACGACCACCGATTTTTTGAGATCCTTGACAACTCCTTCTCGCAGCAAACCATCAAGGGCACCAACCGAAGGACACCAATGGACATCTGCCAAACGATCTACCTCGATTCGAATGGATTCCTCAGGCATTAAAAAATTACCCGACCGCAACCCCGATTCAACATGAACCAATGGAAGACCCAGTTCTTTCGCGGCACGAGCACCCGCTAGGGTCGACAACGTATCGCCATACACCAAAACTACTGCCTCACTCCATTGAGATAGATTTTGCACCAATTCCCGATGCATCGAATTAATCCTAAACTCACTATCAGCATGTACATCAACCGACAACTGTTTTTGAGGCATTGGCAAGAATAGTTCTTTTACAAACTGAGCATTCAATAACTCATCCGAATGTTGCCCCGTATGAAACCAATACTGTTCTAATCCTTTATTGGACAATGCATTCCAAACGGGTGCCAATTTCATCATTTGGGGCCTTGCCCCAACCACGTGAAGTACTACCATAACTTAAATTTCTGCAGCAATTTGCCCTCCTATTAACCAACCTTGGTCAGCAAAACTAAGGTAATCACCACGTCCTACAATTAAATGATCCAAAACCGAAATCTCCATCAAAC
>CAYXHJ010000022.1:0-11897 GCA_964464855.1 uncultured Owenweeksia sp.
CCCGTCAGCCTCTACGCGCAGTGTGTCCCCGTTGCTCTTCCAAACATAATCCAACGGGCCGCTGATGCCCCCGGATTGGGACCAAGGCACGTAGGGTCCTCCCTGTTGGTTCCAATCAATTACGGCCCATCCGCCAAAGCGGGTGACGTCGGGCCACTCCTCCTCCAATACCCAAAGGCCGGACTCCATGTCGTTGGCCAAAATGCGTCCGGAGTCCCCGTAGGGATAAACGCTCCATGCCCCGTGGAAATTGCCGCCGCTGAAGGGCGACGTATCGTAGTAGCCCACCAATACGGGCCACTCGGGGCATTCTACATCTTGAGCGATGACACCAAACGTGTAGTAGGAGGTAACCAAATGCTTGCCCTTGACGTGGGTGTTGTGCGGAATAATTCCGGTACCGGGCTGAACTTGGAAACGCCACAGTTCCGTAATGTTGTTCCAGTCCGTCACGTCGTAGGCCGTAATGAAGGCGTTTGCTTGCTCGTCCGTGGTGTAGAGCACGCGGCCGTCGTCGGACAGCCAACAATTGTGCGCAAACTGATTGGGCGTTTGGAAGGATTTGACCACCGCGGGATTGGACTTCAGTACGCAATTCACCACCACAATGCCGTTCCACAAAGACGCAGCATACAGGGTGTCGTTGCGCACATAGCCGTCGTGAATGTAGTGGTTGTTGTAGTGCCCTACAGCCACCGGATTCCAAGGGTCGGCCAGGTCCAAGATGACGGCTCCGCCCGGACCGATGTTGCTGCCAAAGAGGTACAAAAAGCCTTTCTCGTCCGCAAATAAGGTATGGGCACGCTTGACGGTATCAAAACCACCCGTGGGCTTGGGCACGGGAATGCGCATTTTTTTGTAGCGTGGCGTGCCGTTGAGGCTGTCCAAATCAACTATGAGCAACCCTTCGTCCTGGACGGGACTTCCCGCGGCCACAAAATCGTGAACCATGTAGGCGTAGTGACCCTTTACGCGTACCTCGCGCCACGTGCTGTACACCCCGGGGACCCACAATTTGTTGACGGGTTGCGCGGGAACGGTAATGTCCGTGATCAACAAACCGCGGTAGTTGCCCGCCAAGGCGTATTCCTTACCGGTGGCGGTGTCGTTGTAGCCCCACAAACCGTTGTTGATGTTGCTGGCTCCGGTTCCCCATGATGTTTGCGGATAGTGTTTGGCCGCGCGCATGTTCAGACTGTCGTTGTTGGGCTGGGACAGAGCCGCCAAGGCGTACAAAACCGCAAAAAGTGCGGTCAGCCAGTATTTGAGGAATTTCCGCATGGGGGAACGATTTAAAAGTCCAAGGTTATTTGCACGCCGGGATCTCCGGTGCCGTCGTCAAACTCCAAATCTACCGCAGGCGTATTGGTGGAGACTACCGGGTTTTCCAACGGAATGGATGCTTCTGAGGCTCCTTCCGTGCCACCGCTATCCGGTGCTTCATCGTCCTCCGGCTCGGGCAGTTCCGGTTCAAAAACGGCCACCGATTTGATGGGCCACGTACTGAGCTTGTTCCCCTGTGCCTTCCACCCTTTTACCGCAATGAACTCCGCAGCCTCCAATACCTCGTCTTCGCGGGTCTTGTCTTTGACTTTTTTGAACGACAGCGTTAATTGAGGCGTTGGATGGGTGCTGAACGCCGTCAAAGTGCTCCCTGGTGCTTCGGAAATCAAGGTGACGCGCAAATCGCCGTCCGACTCCATCACAAACCGTTTGATGAAATGGGCGTCTTTGGCCGCGTCCCAGTACACCACGGTAATGGGGGCTTCCGGGCGCCACTTTTCCCAATGGATCACTTCTTCGTCAAAATGCGTCGACAAATCGTAGCTGGTCAGGCGGAACATTCCGTTGGAGGCCACCGTCAGAATTTTGTCGTCGCCGCGGAACGCGCCCAACAGGCGCCCGCGGCCTTCGTCGTTCAACCGACGCACGGTCTCGTCCAACCAAATGCTTCGGGCCGCCAAAGTACTCACGCCCTTCTCCTTGAGCTCTACCTTCTTGATTTGGTACTTGGTTACGGTGTTGCCCCGCGACGAGCGTCCGCGCACGGCAAGCGAAGCGAAATCAACGTCGAACCGCAATTTTTTGAGGGCGGCCATGGGTTTCAAATGGACGGTAACCACCTCGGCCTCTCCGTTGGGGTTGGCGCTCAGGTACAGCAGCTCCGATCCTTTGGTTCCTTGCGTAACGGGATACTCCCGGTCGCGGGTAATGCCCGTGACGTTGAAGCGCTTCATGAAGCTGGCCCCCTTGGTTCCGTCGCGGTAAATGGCGTTGTAAACGGTGCGTTGATCGCCTTTTTTGAAGACGTTGACGTAGAGAATGTCGTTGCCCACGTAGGTTTTCTGATCCACCTTGGTCACCAACAGCGTACCGTCTTTGCGAATCACCACCACGTCGTCCAAATCGGAACAATCGCAGACGTACTCGTCTTTTTTCAATCCGATGCCCACAAAACCTTCCGTACGGTTGACGTATAATTTTTCGTTGGCGATGGCCACTTTCGAAGCCACCACGGCGTCGAACAACCGCAATTCGGTTTTTCGCTCGCGTCCGGCACCGTATTTCTTGCGCAATTCCTTGAAGTAGTTCACCGCATAGGCCACCAAATGCTCCAAATGGTGCTTGATTTCGGCCATGCGTCCTTCCAATGCGGCAATGTGGTCGTTGGCCTTGTCCGCGTCGAATTTGGAAATGCGCTTGATGCGTATTTCCGTAAGCCGAACCAGATCTTCCTGGGTAACCGCACGCACCAAGTGCGAAATGTGCGGTTTCAGTCCGGCGTCAATGGCAGCCAACACGGCTTCCCACGTTTCGCATTCTTCAATATCGCGGTAAATGCGGTTCTCAATGAAAATGCGCTCCAAGGAGGCGAAGTGCCACTGCTCCTGCAGTTCGTGCAGCTGAACCTCCAACTCCATGCGGAGCAAATCCAAGGTGTGCTGGGTGGAGCGTTTCAACAACTCCCGAACCCCCACAAAAATCGGCTTATCTCCTTCAATGACGCAGCACAAAGGCGAAATGGAGGATTCGCAAGCCGTGAACGCATACAAGGCGTCTATGGTCTTGTCCGGTGAGATGTTGGGCGCCAGGTGCACCACAATCTCCACGTGCTCGGCCGTGTTGTCCTCAATTTTCTTGACCTTGATTTTGCCCTTTTCGTTGGCCTTTACAATGGACTCCATCAAAGACGCCGTGGTGGTTCCGAATGGAATTTCCGTGATGACCAAGGATTTCTTGTCCGGGCTGGTGATGCGGGCCCGCACCCGAACACGCCCTCCGCGTTCCCCGTCGTTGTACTGACTGACGTCTGCGATGCCGCCGGTGGGAAAGTCCGGAAACAACTCAAACGGTTTGTTTTGCAACAAGGCGATGGAGGCATCGATCAGTTCCAAAAAGTTGTGCGGAAGGACCTTAGTGCTCAAGCCCACGGCAATACCCTCAACGCCTTGCGCCAAGAGCAGCGGAAACTTCAACGGCAAATGAATCGGTTCCTTTGCGCGTCCGTCGTACGAGGCTTGCCATTCGGTGATCTTGGGGTTGAAGGCCACCTCCAACGCAAATTTGCTCAAGCGCGCCTCAATGTATCGGGGTGCCGCGGCGTTGTCTCCCGTCAGGATGTTTCCCCAGTTTCCCTGGGTTTCCACCATGATGTTCTTCTGACCCAACTGCACCAAGGCGTCGCCAATGGAAGCATCCCCGTGGGGGTGGTACTTCATGGTTTGACCGATGACGTTGGCTACTTTGTGGAACCGACCGTCCTCCATTTCGCGCAAGGCGTGGAAGAGTCGGCGCTGAACCGGCTTGAGGCCGTCTTCCAAAGCCGGAACGGCGCGCTCCAAAATAACGTAGGAAGCGTAGTCCAAGAAGTAATCCCGGTACATGCTGCGCACGCGGGAAGGGGCGTCTTTCAGGGGAAGCAGCTCCGCCGATTGGGCGTCCATTTCCAACTCCGGTCGCTCGTCCTCTGCAGCAGCATCAGAAAATGCCGCCGGCTCCAACGCTTCGGATGCGTCCTCGGAAAGGGGGATGTTCTGGGTATCGTCCACGGTCATTCAGCTGCTTCGTCCAATTCAACACGCAAGTTTTCAATGATGAATTCTTGGCGCTCGGGGGTATTCTTGCCCATGTAGTACTCCAACAAGGTGTCGATTTGCTCCTTGCCCAACATCACCGGCTCCAAACGGATGTCGCCGCCAATGAAGTGCTTGAACTCGCCCGGTGAAATCTCGCCCAATCCCTTGAATCGGGTGATTTCCGGACGCGGCCCCAAAGCCGCGATTGCCGCACGGCGCTCCTCGTCGGAGTAGCAATAAGTGGTTTTCTGCTTGTTCCGCACGCGGAAGAGCGGGGTCTGCAAAATGTACAAGTGCCCTTCCTGCACCAGTTCCGGGAAAAACTGCAAGAAAAACGTAATCAACAACAGCCGAATGTGCATGCCGTCCACGTCCGCGTCGGTCGCAATCACCACGTTGTTGTAGCGCAAATCTTCCAAGCCGTCCTCAATGTTCAGTGCCGCCTGCAGGAGGTTAAACTCCTCGTTTTCGTACACCACTTTTTTGGTCAAACCGTAGCAGTTCAACGGCTTGCCCTTGAGGCTAAACACCGCCTGCGTGAGCACGTCTCGGGAGGCCGTAATGGAGCCCGACGCGGAATCACCCTCCGTAATGAACAGGGTGGTTTCCAACCGACGCTCGTTTTTCAGATCGTTGTAGTGGATTTTGCAGTCCCGAAGTTTGCGGTTGTGCAGGGTAGCCTTCTTAGCGCGCTCGCGGGCCAACTTTTGAATGCCGGACAATTCCTTTCGCTCGCGTTCGGCGCGCAAAATTTTTCGTTGAATGGCTTCGGCTATTTCCGGGTGTCGGTGCAGGAAGTTGTCCAGCGAATTCTTGAGAAAATCCGCAACAAAAGACCGAATGGACGGTCCGTCGGGGCCCATGTCGTTGGAACCCAATTTCGTTTTGGTTTGGCTCTCAAATACCGGCTCAATGACTTTGATGGAGATTGCGGCAATCACGCTTTGGCGAATGTCCGCGGCTTCGTACTGCTTTTGGTAAAACCCGCGCAAGGTTTGCACCAATGCTTCGCGCAAAGCGCTTTGGTGCGTTCCTCCTTGGGTGGTGTGCTGACCGTTGACAAAGCTGTGGTACTGTTCCGACTGCGATCGCTCGGCGTGCACCAACGCAATTTCAATGTCTTCCCCGCGCAGGTGGACGATGTCGTGGATCACTTCCCCGCTCAGGGTGTTTTGAAGCAAGTCCCTCAGGCCGTTCTCGGAAAAATACTTTTCTCCGTTCAGGTAGATGGTCAATCCCGGGTTCAGGTACACGTAGTTCCAAACCATCTTCTCCACGTATTCCATCTGGTACCGGTAGTTGGAGAATAAGCGGGGGTCTGGAGTAAAAACAACCTTGGTTCCGCGACGGCCGCTGGATTCTTCCACGGGCGTTTCCTCGACCAATACCCCCTTCTCAAAGATGGCCGTTTTGGTTTGGTTGTCGCGGATCGCCTGCACACTGAAACGCGAAGACAACGCGTTCACGGCCTTGGTACCTACCCCATTCAGTCCAACCGACTTTTTAAATGCTTTGGAGTCGTACTTGGCGCCGGTGTTCATTTTTGAAACGGCATCCACCATTTTGCCCAAGGGAATCCCCCGGCCAAAGTCGCGCACGGTCACGGAGCCGTTTTGAACCGAAATCTCTACGGTTTTGCCCGCGCCCATCACAAACTCGTCGATGGCGTTGTCCACCACCTCCTTGATCAAGATGTAAATACCGTCGTCCGGGGCGGTGCCGTCCCCCATTTTGCCGATGTACATGCCCGGGCGGAGCCGGATGTGCTCCTGCCATTCGAGGCTGCGAATGTTGTCCTCGTTGTATTGAACGACGTCGGTCATGCCTTAAAGGTACGGGTTTAGACGTTGAAGCGAAAGTGCATCACGTCTCCGTCTTGAACAATGTACTCCTTGCCTTCCACCCGCATCCGACCTGCTTCTTTAGCCGCTGATTCGGACTTGTACTGCACGTAATCGCTGTAGGAAATTACTTCCGCTCGAATGAATCCTTTTTCAAAATCAGAGTGAATCACGCCGGCTGCTTGGGGTGCCGTGGCCCCTACGGGAACGGTCCAGGCGCGCACTTCTTTCACTCCGGCTGTGAAGTAGGTCTGCAAATTCAGCAGGCTGTACGCCGCGCGAATGACTTTGTTCACCCCTGGCTCTTCCAAGCCCAGATCCGTTAAAAACAAGGTGCGTTCTTCGTAGGATTCTAACTCCGAAATGTCTGCTTCCACCGCCGCGGCGAGGTACATCACACCGGCCTTTTCTGCTGCTGCCATGGCGCGTACCTGCTCCACGTAGTGGTTCCCGCTGGCCGCGGCCGCTTCGTCCACGTTGCACACGTACAAAACAGGCTTTTCCGTCAACAACTGATAATCGTCGATCCAAGCTTGTTCTTCCTCCGTGCGGTCAAAACCGCGCACGTTCTTGCCTTGCTCCAGGTGTTTTTTCAGCCGTTCTGCCATATCCACCTCGCGGAGCGCCTCACGTCCGCCTGATTTCGCAGCTTTCTTCGCCTTGTCCACGCGCTTCTCCAACGTGTCCAGGTCTTTCAACTGCAACTCAAAATCAATCGTCTCTTTGTCCCGCAAGGGGTTGACGTTGCCGTCAACGTGCACCACGTTGGGGTTGTCAAAGCAACGAAGGACGTGCAAAATAGCGTTGCACTCGCGGATGTTGCCCAAAAACTGATTGCCCAAACCTTCACCGCGTGAAGCGCCTTTAACCAATCCGGCAATGTCTACAATTTCCACCGTCGCCGGCAATACGCGCTCCGGATTTACCAGGGATTCCAAAACTTCCAACCGCGAATCCGGCACGTTCACCGTGCCCACATTGGGCTCAATGGTGCAAAAAGGGAAGTTGGCCGCTTGGGCCTTCGCGTTGCTCAAACAGTTAAAAAGGGTGGACTTCCCGACGTTCGGAAGACCGACAATGCCGCACTTCATGGAGGTTCTGCTTTTAAAAAGGCAAAGGTAGTCCGTAATCCTTCCTGCTCGGGTCGGGAATCCTTCCTACTTTTGCACAAACTTATCTCCTCCGTACCCATGCCCGATTCCGCGCACCTCGAAGCCCTTTGTCCCCAAGTCCGACGCGCCATCCTCCGCATGGTGCACGCCGTGAATCCTGGCCATCCGGGCGGTTCCATGGGGTGTACGGAATTCTTTGTAGCCCTGTATTTTGAAGCGTTGCAGCACACCCCCGTCCCTTTTGACATGGACGGAACCCACCAAGACGTTTTCTACTTGAGCAACGGACACATTTCCCCTGTTTTCTACAGCATTTTGGCCCGTTCGGGGTATTTTGATTTGAGCGAATTGGCCACCTTTCGCAAGCTGAATTCGCGCTTGCAAGGCCATCCCACCACCCACGAGGGTTTGCCCGGCGTACGCATGGCCAGCGGCAGCTTGGGGCAGGGTTTGAGCGTTGCCTTGGGCACGGCCTTGGCAAAGAAATCCAACGGAGATTCCCACTTGGTGTACACCCTGCACGGCGACGGCGAACTGCAAGAAGGTCAAATCTGGGAAGCAGTGCTGTACGCGGGTGCCAAAGGGGTGGACAACCTCATTGCCACGGTAGACGCCAACGGTCAGCAGATCGACGGTACCACGGACCAGGTAATGTCCTTGGGGAATATCGGTGACAAGTTTGCCTCCTTCGGATGGGACGTTTTGGAAGTAGCCCAAGGCAATGATTTAAACGCCGTCCGCGCCGGACTCGCCGAAGCCAAGTTGCGTACCGGAAAAGGAAAACCGGTGGTCATTGTTTTACGCACCTCCATGGGTCATGGAGTTGATTTCATGGCCGGAACCCACAAATGGCACGGTGTAGCGCCCAACAACGACGAGTTGGCCCGTGCCTTGGCGCAGTTGCCGGAAACCTTGGGCGATTACTGAGCCGATGCGTCGTTGGTTCCTTGGCTTGGTTGTTTTGCTTGGTGCCGCCGGTTTGGCGCGTGCCCAAGCGACGGCAACCCCTCCGGAACCCAAACTCCCCCTAACCCGCATCCTTTTTGTCTTTGACGCTTCCTATTCCATGTACGGACGCTGGGAAAACGGCACCAAAATGGAAACTGCGCAGCGACTCATGGGCCGTTTTTTGGACAGCCTAGCCGCGCTCCCCAATCCGAATTTCCAACTGGCCTTGCGTGCCTACGGGCACCAAAAACCCGTCCCACCGCAGGACTGCGAAGACACGCGTTTGGAGGTTCCCTTTGCGCCCAACAACGCCGGTAAAATCAAAAAGCGCATCCAGAGCTTGCGTCCCATGGGCACCACTCCCATTGCCCGGTCGTTGCTGCGTTCTGGAAACGACTTTCCCGCATGTGCCGATTGTCGGAACATCATTGTGCTCATCACGGACGGCATCGAAGCCTGCGACGAAGATCCGTGTGCCGTCTCCGCGATGCTGCAAAAAAAGGGAATCATCTTGAAGCCGTTTGTCATTGGTGTGGGACTCGACGGTTCCCAAAAGAAGGCTTTTGATTGCGTTGGAACTTATTTTGACGCGGCCGACGAACGTTCTTTTCGGCAGGCCTTGGGGGTAGTCATTACCCAGGTATTGGACAACACCACTGCGCAAATCAACTTGTTGGACGCCCGCGGGCTCCCCACAGAAACGGACGTACCCATCACCTTGCACGATCGGCTGTCGGGCAAACTAATCAAGTCCTTTGTGCACACCCTCAACTACAAAGGAAACCCGGACACCCTGTTGCTGGACCCGCTCATGACCTACCGCATGACGGTCTACACGGTTCCTCCAGTGACCGTTGACTCTGTTTTTGTGGCTGCCGGGAAGCATACGCCGATCGGCGCCAAAACTCCGCAAGGTCACTTGGAAGTTTTGATGAATCGATCCAACACGTTTAATGTTCCCAAAGCCGTGGTTCGTTTGCCCGGTCAGCCTCAAGTGCTTCACGTTCAATCGTTCAACACCAAACAAAAGTTTTTGACCGGCACCTACCAAGTGGAGTTGCTCACCCTGCCCCGCTACTACGAAACCGTGCGCATTGAACCCGGAAAAACCACCACGCTCAGTCTGCCTGCCGCTGGTGACGTGACCGTGCAACTCAAGACGGCCAGTGCTGGCGCCCTCTTTGTGGAACGCCAAGGCGGCACCTGGGAATGGGTGGTGGACCTGGACCCGGTGCAAACACGCCAACAATTTGCCCTGCAGCCGGGGTCCTACCGCATGGTAGCACGAGCACGCCAGGCACAATCCACCTTGTATTCGGCTACCGTGCCGTTCACCGTCAGCTCCGGGGCTTCAACCCTGGTAAAAATCCCGTAAATAATTCGCTCTATGGAACTTTCTGCATTGACCAACCAAGGAAATCAAGACACTCGCTCCGGATTTGGCGCCGGTTTGCTCGAACTCGGGCGCACCAACCCCAACGTGGTGGCGTTGTGCGCGGACCTGACCGGTTCGTTGAAAATGGACGCCTTTGCGGCTGAATTTCCGGATCGTTTTTACCAGGTGGGCATTGCGGAGGCCAACATGATGAGCATGGCGGCGGGGATGACCGTCGGCGGCAAAATTCCGTTTACCGGAACCTTCGCCAACTTCAGCACCGGACGTGTGTACGACCAAATTCGTCAAAGCATTGCCTACTCCGGCAAAAACGTCAAGATTTGCGCCAGCCACGCGGGGTTAACCCTGGGTGAAGACGGCGCCACGCACCAAATTTTGGAGGACGTCGGCATGATGCGCATGCTTCCGGGCATGGTGGTCATTAACCCCTGTGACTTCAACCAAACCAAGGCGGCCACCATTGCCATTGCCAACTACGACGGTCCGGTATACCTGCGCTTTGGACGCCCCAAGGTGCCCAATTTCATCCCCGCAGATTTGCCCTTTGAAATCGGGAAAGCGCTCACACTGCGCAGTGGTTCCGACGTCACCTTGCTCGCCACCGGCCACTTGGTGTGGCCCGCACTTCAAGCAGCTGAGAAATTAGCAGCCGAAGGAGTCAACGCAGAAGTCATCAACATCCACACCATCAAACCGTTTGACGAAGAGGCCGTGTTGGCTTCGGTTCGTCGAACCGGTTGTGTGGTAACCGCAGAAGAACACCAACAGTACGGCGGCTTGGGTGAATTGACGGCCGGATTGCTGGCGCAGCACATGCCTGCGCCCCTGGAAATGGTCGCCGTTCGCGATTCGTTTGGGGAAAGTGGCACGCCGGAAGACCTGATGGCCAAGTACGGTTTGAACGAGGACGCCTTGGTGCAGGCGGCCCACCGCGTGTTGTCCCGCAAGGGATAATTTGGGCATTCCCAACGGGGCCCTTTCCTTCAGAGCGAATTTCCAGTCGATCGTTAAACCGCTGACGGAGTTGCGCCTCTAACCGACATGACGGAACGCGAGGAAAACGAGGTAGCGGCGCATTGTGCCCAACGCCGGTACGGTGCGGCCTACGATCTGTTGGTCCGTTTTCAAACCGCGCCCTTGTATCGACTCGCCGTTCGCATGGGACTGGACGCCGACGATGCACAGGACGTGCTTCAAGACGCCTTCGTCAATATTTGGCGCGCTTTGCCCCAGTTTCGCGGCGATTCCAAATTTGCCACCTGGACGTACCGAATCGTGGCCAACGAAGCACTGGCGGCGCTGCGGAAGCAACAGAAAAGACGGTTGTGGACGGTGCGCCTATCGGATGTTTTGGAAATTGCCGATCAAAATCCCAGCAGCGACGTCTATTTTCAAGCCGATGAGGTACTTGCGTTGCTCCAAAAAGCCCAAGCGGAACTCCCTGAAAAACAACGTTTGGTCTTTCAATTGCGCTATTTTGACGAATTGCCCTACTCGGAAATTTCCCAAATTACCGGCACTTCGGAAGGAGGACTGAAGGCCAATTACCACCACGCCGTTCAAAAAATCAAGGAGTTTGTGCAAACGGTTAAACCCAATGCGTCGGACGGCCTCTTAATGGACGAGAACCCATGAAAAACGACGGAATCATCATCAACGAAGCAACCCTGCACCTCGTGCAGGCCAAGCTCGGTCGCATTCCCCAACGCGAACGCCGCCGCAGCCAATTGCGGCGGTTAGCTGCTGCATCCGTTGCTGCAGCACTGGCTGTTGGCGTGGTCTGGCTGCGTCCCGAACCCACATCAACAACGGTTCCCGCTGAAGATTGGCTCCACAAAACCACCACTATCGATTTGGTTGAATCCTTGGAGCACGCCTCATGGGAATCGTCCGCCGATGAGGTTGGCGTCCTTCTGTCGGACGAAGAATTGCACCAAATTTCCCGGATTAATTCCCCTGAGTCATGAAAACGAATCATTTGAAAATGGCCTTCGTGGCAGCGCTGTGGTTGACCTTTAGTGCGGTTGCCGGCGCACAAC
The DNA here is from genome assembly GCA_964464855.1 of uncultured Owenweeksia sp. Taxonomy (GTDB): domain Bacteria; phylum Bacteroidota; class Bacteroidia; order Flavobacteriales; family Schleiferiaceae; genus CAMDTE01. Next base: position 11,413 of record CAYXHJ010000022.1, read on the forward strand.
CCGCCGCACGGAAAGAGCAGGCGAAAGAGCGCGTTGAAGCCGCGCGCATCGGCTATCTGACCCACAAACTGAAACTTACCCCGGCGGAAGCTCAAAAATTTTGGCCGCTTTACGAAGCGTACCACGACGAAATGGCCCAATTGGATCGGGAGCCGCTTCGCGGACTGCGTCGTGCTGCCGAAGACCCGGACCGATGGGCGTCCTTGACGGAAAAGGAAGCGGAAGAGCTCCTGCGCAAGCACGCGAAGGCCCTGGAAGATAAAGAGCGAATCCGCCGCGCTTACCACTCCAAATTCTTGGAAGTGTTGCCCGCAAAAAAAGTTTTAATGCTGTACGTCGCAGAGGTACAGTTCAAAGAAGCTATGTTGGAAAAACTGCGTGAACGACAAGCTCCTTCGCGCCCGGGTGGCCCGGGAGTGCCACCGGGCGGGGGGCGTCCAGGACCGCGGCCCGGTCGGCCATTGCCCCCTGCAGGTGAACCCCAC
>CAYXHJ010000023.1:0-11897 GCA_964464855.1 uncultured Owenweeksia sp.
TGTGGTTCAATGGCGCGATCCAAAGAGTACGGGAATCGGTCCTTGCATTGCTTCCAAGCATTTAAAATCAGTTGTTCGCGTGTTTCACGCACCAATACCGGTTGAAACAACAGCTTCAAAGCGGCATCATTTGGATCCAACACCACCAATTCCTGTGGGTCAAAATACGAGAATACCAACGTGCGCACTGCCTCAGAAAGGGTTACCGATGAACGATAAATGTCTGTCCAACGGGAGCAAATTTCTTGCTCGTGCCAGCCTGTGGCCGCTAGGGAAAGTGCTTCCAAGGCTGGAAGGGCCAAGGAAGCTGGCAGAGGACCAACCGCGTGTTGGGCCGGATGAACCGGATGCGAAAAACGCTGTCCACCGTGCCAAATGTGGTTGATTTCTTGTGCATCGTGGTCTTCGGAAGCCAACCAAAAAACAGGCACTACGGGACATTTTAATTGCTCCTCCAAGGCGCGGGCCAATGCAATGGTGTCCGCAATTTTCAGCATCGTGTACAACGGCCCCAAACCCAATCCCAATTGTTGGCCCGTAGTAACGGTGATGCAATCAGGGCGTGCTAACTTATCTACTGCACTTGTTTTGTCCTGGCCCTGACGCCGCAAAACGTCCACCAAGGTTGATCGAAATTCTAGAGAAAAGTTGGCGCCGCGTTGCACGTCCGCAACCCCGTACGCCTCTTTTCCGTGCGAACGAGGCCACGGAACGGATGCTGCCAGTAGTTGCCGCGCTATCTTCACCTTTTCTTGCCGGTTTTGCCGGTGTAAAAACGCTTTCGGGGCTGTAAAGAACCTTCTGCAAAGGCCCGACGGAGTATGGCTTCCACCAGCTTGTCGTCTTCGTTTGCCGACGGATCGTACTTCTCGCGAATGGAAATGTCGTACCAGGCACCGGTTGCGGCCCACGTCCACGCGGTTAATGTATTCCGGTACTCACGAATCAGCTGAAAAACCGTCATTCCGGTCTCCCGTTGAATCAATTTGGCCAAAACTTGCCCTTCAGAGCGCGTTAATTTGCGCAATTCCGGTTCGAATCGTTTTTCCAAATAGTCCTGATAATCCTTAATGGCTTTATTCCGCTGCCGATTATTCTTCAAACCGTCCAACTTGAGGTTTAAGGAGTCCAATTTATTCCCCGCTGTAACCGCATAAGGATAAACTTTAATCACCTTTCGCTTGAGTTGGTAGTATTTTTTGCGGGCTTCTGCACTAGTGAATACAGGCTTATCCCCCACCATCACTTCGTCCAAAACAGCCCACGGTACGGTGTCTCCATGGACCACGGTCGCTTTCATGGTGCGGCCGAATCGCACAATCGTAAAGACGGTGTCGCCCTGTGTTTGTCCCCACAACATTTGGGTGGGAAGTGCACCGAATAGTCCTGTTACTACCAGCAAACGGATCCATGCAGAACCGCTCAAACAAATCTTAGATTGCATTTTAATCATGGTGACGTGTTTTCATGGCATTCCACGCTGCATCAACCAAGGGGAAGTTGCGGAGATGGCTGCGGATTTTTGCACAGGTTTCACCGCACTGCCCCCTTGCCAAGAACCTTCTACCAAAGCTTGTGCCACCAATCCAGCGGCCGTACGTACGTCTGGATTGGACGGAGCGGCCAAATCCCGTACGGGGTTAAAATGATTGGGGACAAAGTGGGTGTCAAAAGAGCCGCTGACGAAATCCGGATGTTGCAGCACAAACCGGGCAAAAGGGAGCGTTGTCTCACAACCCACAACCACGTACTCATCGATGGCGCGTATGGCGCGGGCCAAGGCCAACTCCCGGGTTGCGGCGTGCACCACCAGCTTGGCAATCATTGGATCGTAGTAAATAGGAACCGTCGACCCTTCTTCCATTCCGTCGTCCACCCGGATTCCGGGACCTTGTGGCCGCTTATAAACGTTGAGGGTTCCAATGTCCGGGACAAAGTTTTGGCGCGCGTCTTCGGCATAAACCCGGATTTCCACCGCGTGTCCGTGTATGCGTAAATCTTCTTGCTGGAAGGAAATCGGCAAGCCTTCCGCAATGCGCAACTGTTCGCGTACCAAATCCACTCCGGTGATCATTTCCGTAACGGGATGCTCCACCTGCAAGCGCGTGTTCATTTCCAAAAAATAGAACGCCCCGCTGGCGTCAAAAATGAACTCAACAGTACCCGCACCCACGTACGAACACGCTTGCGCCACACGAACCGCCGCAGCTCCCATTTGTTCGCGCTGTTCCGGTGTCAATACAACAGACGGAGCCTCTTCAATTACTTTTTGGTGCCGACGTTGGATGCTGCACTCGCGTTCAAACAAATGGACGGTATTTCCATGGCGATCCGCTAACACTTGCACTTCGATGTGACGCGGGCTGGAAACGTACTTTTCCATAAACACCGATCCGTGTCCAAACGCAGAGGTTGCCTCGTTGACCGCCAAAGTCATCTGTTCTTCAAAATCCTCCAAGCGATGCACGATCCGCATGCCCTTGCCTCCTCCGCCGGCAGCTGCTTTGATTAAAATCGGAAATCCAATGGACTGAGCCAAGTGCTTTGCTTCTTGGACGTCTTCAATGGGGGTATCGGTGCCGGGTACCAAAGGCACTCCAAACGGTTTAACCGCTTGTTTGGCACTCAACTTATCGCCCATCACTTGGATCGCATGGGCGTCGGGGCCCACAAACAAAATACCGTGTTCGGCACACAGTCGGGCAAACTCCGCATTCTCGCTGAGAAATCCGTAGCCCGGATGAATGGCATCGGCACCGGACTCCTTGGCCACCCGCAGGATCTCGTCCATGCGCAGGTACGATTGCGCACTGGGAGCCGGCCCCACCCGATAGGCCTGATCTGCAAAACGAACGTGGGGTGCGGTGGCGTCCGCGTCGGAATAAACAGCAACGGTTTGGATCCCCATTTCGCGGGCGGTTCGCATCACGCGAAGCGCAATTTCCCCTCGATTGGCCACCAACAACGTCTTTATTGTGCGCATGTTCTCTATTTTCCTGCAAAGTACGGAAGGAATCCTAACTTTGACGGCATGGAATTGTACTTAGACTCCGCCGACGTGCGGGAAATTGATGCCGCCTTTCAGTGGGGCCTCTTAAAAGGATTGACCACCACGCCTACGTTCATGCATCGGGAGGGAATTACCGACGTGGACGCGGCCATTCTGGCCTTGGCACCCAAAGTTCCTGTCCTGCAAATCGAGGCCCTCGGCCAAACGGCCGATGCCATTGTTGCCGAAGCCTACCGCCAGGAAGCATTGGGATTGGACCGAAAGACCACGGTCTACAAAATTCCGGTTTCTTTAGAAGGTGTAAAAGCGTGCAAACAGCTGACCAACGAGGGATTTCTGGTGAACGTGCACTTGGTATACACGGTGCAGCAGGCCTACATGGCCCTCAACGCCGGAGCCTCCTACGTTTGCCCGTTGGTGGGTCGACTTCAGGACCAAGGGACGGATGCATTGGCATTGGTTGCGGACTGCGTGGAAGTAGTGGAACGGTACGGATACGACAGTAAAATCATGTTTTCGTCGGTACGGTACCCGGAACACGTTCGCAACGCCCTCCAAGTTGGCGCGCACGCGGTGACGGTGCCGTATAAAATTTTAACCCAATTGACCCAGAACCACTTCACGGAGTTGGGCACCAAGCAGTTTGAAGAACACACGCGATTGGTATCGGTACGGGTGTCCGAAGTCATGCAAACTCCAGCCCCCGCAGTACGTGCATCGGGTACGGTTGCCGACGCTTTACTTCCCATGAACCTCAGCGGTTTGGGTGCCGTTGTTTTGATCAACGAAGACGGAAGCCCCACCGGAATGTTTACCGACGGTGATCTGCGACGACTTATGGAACGAACCGGCGCTGACGGACTGGGTGCCTCCTTGTCCGGCTGGGCTCAAAATCCTCCGCATTCCATCCAGGCCTCTGCCCTGCTTCGTGATGCTGCCGATCGCTTCAAATCCGCACAAGTAGATCAATTGGTGGTGCTGGACCAAGGTTTGGCCGTGGGAATTTTGGATATTCAACACGTACTTGGTTAATTTAATATATTGTAAATCATTATTTTAAAATGATTTAACTCTGGTTTTACTTCAACAAAAAAGCCGCCCCTTGGGGCGGCTTTTTTGTTGCGCTCCTTCGCGCTTACTTGGCTACACTCACCGCGCGCATCTCGCGAATTACCGTAACCCGAACCTGACCCGGATACGTCATTTCGTTCTGAATTTTCTGCGAAATGTCAAAAGCAATCGACGATGCTTCCGCATCGCTCACGCGATCGGACTCCACCATGACCCGCAATTCGCGTCCGGCGTGAATGGCAAATGCCTTGCTTACGCCTTTGAAGCCCATGGCGACTTCCTCCAACTCTTTCAATCGCTGCATGTAGGATTCTGCCTGCATGCGACGCGCTCCCGGACGTGCACCGCTGATGGCGTCACAAACTTGAACGATGGGCGAAATCAACGAGGTCATTTCGATTTCATCGTGGTGTGCTCCGATGGCATTGCATACGTCGGGCTTTTCGCCGTATTTCTCTGCCATTTGCATGCCCAAAATAGCGTGCGGCACGTCGGTTTCTTCAAACGGAACCTTACCAATGTCGTGCAACAAGCCAGCGCGTTTGGCCAACTTGGGATTCAAACCCAACTCACTGGCCATCACCGCAGAAAGCTTGGCTACCTCGCGCGAGTGCTGCAGCAAATTTTGACCGTACGAGCTCCGGTACTTCATGCGCCCAACCATGCGAATGAGTTCCGGGTGCAATCCGTGGATACCCAATTCAATGGTGGTGCGCTTGCCCAATTCAACAATTTCGTCTTCAATCTGCTTGCGGGTCTTCTCCACCACCTCTTCAATACGAGCCGGATGGATCCGTCCGTCTTGAACCAAGCGGTGCAAGGAGAGTCGAGCAATTTCCCGTCGAACTGAATCAAAACACGACAAGATGATCGCTTCCGGCGTGTCGTCCACAATAATCTGTACCCCTGTAGCTTCTTCCAGCGCGCGAATGTTGCGTCCCTCGCGTCCAATGATCCGTCCCTTCACGTCGTCGTTGTCGATGTGGAATACGCTCACTGCATTTTCAGATGCCTGTTCGGTAGCAATGCGCTGAATGGTTTGAATCACCACCTTGCGCGCTTCGTTGTTGGCCGTCAATTTAGCCTCTTCCAAGGTATTCTGTACAAACGATGCCGCCTCCGTTCGCGCTTCAGCGCGCATGGCCTCCATCATCTGCGTCTTGGCTTCCTCAGCCGTCATTCCGGAGAGCGACTCCAGCTTTTCTACTTGCTGACGGTGCAGTTTCTCCAAATCTTCTGCGCGCTTTTCGTTGGCTTCCAATCGCCGCTGAAGGGTTTCTTCCAAGCGCTTCACTTCCTTCTCTGCCCGACGCACTTCCTCCTGCTGGCGGTGAAAATCGTTTTGAGCGTCCCGCAATCGATTGGAGGCCTCGTTGATTTTGACCTCACGCTGACGAACTTCTTTCTCGTGGTTCTCTTTGAGTTCCAGAAAGCGCTCTTTCGCCTGGAGCATCTTGTCGCGCTTGATGGCTTCGGCTTCTTGCGTTGCTTTCTCCAAAATGCCAGCACCTTTGCGTTCGGCCATTTTTTGTGCGGCGATAAAGCCTCCGGCTCCTCCCAACACGATTCCTAATAAGATGTATACTGCAACCATGATTCTGGCAGTCGATTGAAGTTAAAAAAAACCGCACCGGCGAGTTGTCTAAACCGCGGAGAGACAAGCGGGGAAGTGTCTCTACCGATTCGAGCTTCTGAAACACGTTCAGCATGCTCTAGGCGGCCGACAGACACCTCCTATAGACGTGACTGTTCGGTTTAGCAATGCAACCGGTGCGGAAACGTTTTGGCTCAGCGCAAAGCCTCGGCCAATCGACTGCTCAGGATTTCCAGTGTATTTACGGCGTCGGACTCCAAATCCTGTTCTCCATTGCGCAGCGCCAAGACCTGATTGGTCATTTGCAACGCACACATGGCAAGAGCGTCTTGCTTGTCTTGAACCGCATATTTTTCCTCAAAACGCGTTACGGCATCTTGAATCAGTGCCACCGCCTTGCGCACCCGCTCTTCTTCATTGCGTGCAATGGTCAGCGGATACACCCTTTGGGCGATGTTCACTTTGATTTTTAACTGGTCTTCCACGAGATGCAACCGATTAAGCGTTTAGCCGTGCCAAGCACGTGTTGATTTCCCGCACCCATTCGTTGATCTTGGCCTTCAAAGCCGCACGCTCCTCTGGTGAGCCGCTGATGCCTTGTGCCAGACGCAAACGTTCGTTCTCTTTTTCCAGAGCCAAAGCGCCTTCTGCAATTTTTGCCAAACGCTCTTCGGTTTCGGAAACCAATGCCGCTAACCGCTCGGATTCCTCCACCGCAAAACGGTACCGATCCAGGAGCGTATCCATTTGCTCCAGAACTGTTTGAGGTAGTTGATTGACTTGCGACATGGTTGAGTTCGAATTTTACAAAGATAGCAAATCTTCGGCGTACCTTCCGCCTTGTGAATGCTCGGATTTTGCTCTTTTTCCTGTTCGCGATGGTTGCCGGCTCATCGTTAGCTCAACCTGCTGAGAATCGGTTTATTGCTTTTCCTCCACTGAACCCACCTTTGTACGTATCCGGTACATTTGGCGAGTTGAGAAACAATCATTTTCACGCCGGGATCGACTTGCGCACCAACGAAGAAATTGGCAAACCGGTTTATGCCGTAAACGATGGATTTGTGAGTCGGGTCAAGGTCTCGCCTGTTGGATACGGCTTAGCGGTTTATTTGGATCACCCCAGTGGTTTCACCTCCGTTTACGGACACTTGGATCGGTACGACGGTCCTTTGCGTTCTTGGGTGGAGGAAGCACAACGCAAAAGGGGGTTTTGGGAATTGGACACCCTACTGCCTCCCGGCTTGCTTCCGGTTCGCGGGGGCGAACGCATTGCTACCAGCGGAAATTCAGGCGGTTCGGCCGGGCCGCACGTTCATTTTGAATGGCGAGAAACGCTCACCGAGCATCCGGTCAATCCCTTGTTCTACGGATTGAAGGTAGTGGACGAACTTCCGCCGGAGCTGCGCGACGTCTATTTTCAAGATGCGGGCGGAACGCGGAAAGCCCGAGTTGTACGCGATTCATTGGGTCATCGACTCAAAGACACCGTGCTTTTTCAATCTCCCTTGGGCGTGGTTTTGGATGCCGAAGACCTCATGCAACCCAACGGCCCTCGCAACGGTGTTTACGCCGTTCATCAAGAGTGTACGCCTGGCTACACGTTTGGCTACACCTTTGATTCTTTTGATTTTTCCGACGGTCGTGCAGTGAATGCGACACTCGACCCCTCTCTTTTTTCGCAAACCGGTAAACGGATGTACCGCGTGTACCGGCAACCCTTTCATCCCGGCCCTACATTTCACCCCCTTTCCTTTGCGTGGAGTTATTCCGAAGTTCCCGTAAACCTATTGGGTGGCCGAATTGCGGCGGAACCGGGATCCGTGGTTCGCGTCGTTTGGCGCGTTTGGGATGCCAGCGGAAAAAAAGATTCCGTTTGGGGCTACCTGAAATGCGTTGAATCCCAACCGTTTTTTCCCGCTGCGGGGCCTTCAAAAGACTCGCTGTTCAGCAACGGATGGGCTCTAGTTACTTCCGATCGGTCGTTTTACCGAAAGACCACCGTTCAGTTCAGCGGGGCAACTGCCGAAACGGCAACCAAGGCGACCTGGACCGGCCCTGCGCACACCTCGTTGAAATTGTACCCTCCTTCGGAGGAAATGAGCAGATTAAAAACCGGAACTTTTTTAATCGGAGGAAATGAGCAGATTAAAAACCGGAACTTTTTTTGTTTGGACAGCGGCCTCGGGTAAAAAAACATGGATGGCTCCACCTGCCGCAGGCACTCCCCTGGAAATCAAAGAACCCGGCACCGGGCTTTGGCTACCTGACCCAACTCCACCCCACTTTAAAAAATCGCAATGGCCCACCACCATGACGGGCGGCAAATTGCTGCGGTTTACCGGTGGTGATGCGGAAAGCGGGATGGCGCACTACGGAGCTTACCTGGAAGACGGTACGTATGTTTTGGTGGCGTACGACGCTAAATACAAGTCCTTTTCCGTCCAATTACCCACCAGCCTAGCTCCAGGCAAGCATACGTTACAAGTAGTCTTGAAGGACCGAGCAGGCAAAGTGGCGCGATTTTTTCATGCCTTTCAAAGCCCTTCTTCCAGCCCGGTAAAAACGTAAATTTGTCCCGCAGTGCATCCAAAAACAAGTGTAATCCTCGCCTTTGCGTTTCTCTTTCTTCCGTTTTTACAGACGAAAGGACAGTCGGTGGTGCAAATTAGCGGCGTAGTTTTTACCCAAGAAGTTGAGCCTCAGCGCGTTCCAAACGCGTTGATTTCCGTGGTTGGCAAAAAACGGAACACGATGTCTGCTTCCGATGGTTTTTTCAGTCTTGCACTACAACCTGGTGATACCCTGCGGATTACGCGATTGGGATTTAAGCCTGAACGCTTGTGGATCTCGGATACTTTGCGCGGAACCTCGTATTTGGTGCAAGTAGCTTTGAAGTGGGACACCACCCATTTGGATGAAGTAACCTTGTATCCTTGGCCGCGTCCGGAAAATCTGCAACGAGAATTGCTGGCCATGGACGTGAAAACCACGGAGCAAGACTTAGCCTTGCGGAACTTGGCCCTTCAACAATTGAAAGAACAGGCCGCCGCCATGGGCGCTGATTCCGATGAAATTGCTGGCGTCATCATGAAAGCTCAAGCAGCTCAGGCCGCTGATTACGGTCGCTACTACGGAGCCAATGGAGCGTCCGCGGTCTTGGGCCGACTGTCCAATCCCTTTGCTTGGGCGCAGCTTTTTGAATCCATCAAGAGGGGAGATTTCAAACGAAAATGAGGTTTTTTTGGGTTCTCCTACTTTCGAGCGCAACACCAGCTTTAGCGCACCCCTTGGGGTACGTGCTCCCGGTAGATACCGGCAAAGTGCGGTTGAAAACCGTGGATGTTGTCGGACAGAAAGGAAGCCCAGCGCAGCAACCGTCTACCGTCCTGTTGCAGGGAAAAACCCTTCGCTCGTTCGGTTCCGTCACGGGATCTGTTGAGTCCCTCATAAAAACCCTACCGGGGGTTGTTGGACAAGATGAATTAAGTTCGCAGTACAATGTACGCGGAGGAAACTACGACGAAAACCTGCTGTACATCAATGGTTTTGAAGTTTTTCGTCCCGTACTGGCGCGCAGTGGACAACAAGAAGGTTTGTCCGCCGTACACCCGGACTTGGTGGGCTCCCTGCAATTTCAGGCCGGAGGATTTGGTGCAACCTACGGGGACAAATTGGCCTCTGTTTTGGATGTTTCCTATTCCGCGGCCCTTCCTGCAGCAAAATTAGACCTGGGCTTATTGGGCCAGAGCGCAGTTGCTTCGAAGCGAGACAAACGCGGAGGGTACCAAGCCTTAGCCGTGCGGAACCGCACAAATACCCCGTGGCTCGGTGGGTTGGACACACGTGGAGATTTTCGCTCCCGCATGAACGACGTGCAATGGATTGGTGCTGTTCGACTTACGGACGAACAAAGCATTGATTGGATTGCCTTGGCCGGGAGTAACGACTACCGAGTGGTGCCGCAGAGCCGGCAAACGGAGTTTGGTACCGTAAGTGAAGTGTTGCGGCTGAACGTCTATTTTGAAGGGCAAGAGCGGTACACCTACCAAACGGGATTTGGCGGTATTCGCTGGCGAAAAACCAACGATCGACGCCAATGGGAACTGCGGTATTCGCGCTACAGGGCCGACGAGCAAGAACGGGCGGACGTGGTTTCTGCGTACCGCTTGGGCGAGCTGAATGCCAATTTGGGATCCGATCAGTTTGGTGAAATCAGTTATTGGCGCGGAACGGGTGGGTACCAGCGCTACGCGCGAAACCGTTTGTTCTCGGACATTCAAACCTTGCGCGGTCAATGGAATTACAAGACCGACGGCTCGGGACAATGGACCGTCGGGATTGAAGGTCAGTACCAACGCTATTGGGATGCTTTGTACGAGTGGGAGAATTTGGACAGCGCTGGCTACAGTTTGCCCCACCGCCCTACCGGTGTATTCATCGGCCCAACGGATACGATTTACGTGCCATCGAGTCGTTTGGAGGTGTTTTCGTTTATTCAAGACCGCGCCTACACGCCCAACGTGAAAACATCTGCTTATGCGGAATGGTCCCACGCCTGGGACGGTAAACGGGGGCGTTGGACGGCGCGCGGAGGTGTTCGGGCACAAGCGCACACCCGCAACGGGGAGGTGCGGTTCAGTCCGCGCGCGGCCGTTTCGTGGGATCCGGCAGCTTGGCCTTCGTGGTCTTTCCGGGCCGCTGGTGGGTGGTACCACCAACCCGTAGGCCTGCGCGAAATGCGCTCGTGGGCGCAAGGGACCTTGCTCACCCAGCGCGAAAGCCAACAAGCGATACACGCCATTTTAGCAGGTCAAAAGACGTTGTGGTGGAGCGGGCGACCTTTCTTGTGGGTGTCTGAACTCTACGCCAAATCGCTGCAGCGATTAATACCCTACGACCAAGACGGACTGCGGTTGCGCTATGCTCCAGAATCCTATTCTCGAGGGGTAATGGCCGGTTGGGACAACCGCCTCCACGGAGAGTTCATTCCAGGAACCGAATCTTGGCTGTCCCTTTCCTTTTTTAGGGCTTTGGAGGATTTGGAGGAGGACGACGCCGGTTGGATTCGACGTCCTACCGATCAGCGTTATTCCTTTGGTTTACAATTAGAAGACAAATTGCCCAAAGACCCTTCCGTACGCGTTCAGGCCACATTCACGTTGGTGGGCGGATTTCCGTTTGGAGCACCGGGAGGAGACAAGGCAACCCAGGTATTCCAAACCCCTCCGTATAGACGCATGGATTTGGCATTCTTCAAGGTCTTCAAGGATCCGGCCTCCGGCATCCAAGGAAAACCTTGGAACCGAGCCTTCCAGAAACTATCGGTGGGCATCGACGTCTTTAATTTATTGGAAATCCGAAATACGGCCTCGTATTTTTGGGTCATGGACATCTCCACCGCTCGCTACTACGCGGTTCCCAACTACCTCACCAATCGATTGTTCAATTTGAAGGCTGTTGCCAGCTTCTAACGTCGAATCTTTAAAGAATTTCATGCATGCGCATTGCCGGCACCATACCCCATCCCCTATTTACCATCACCGGATACAGCATGGAACGTTGGTGGTGGTTGGAAATTGAAGGCGGCGCAATGCGACAGTCCTACCGGTTCCAAAAAGAACGATTCCCCACCTGGGATTCCGTTTTGAATGTCGTTAGCGACGAATGGTTGGATTTGGTCAAAGAAAGCTTCAACCGCATGTACGCGGATTGGACCGCGCAATTGGATCGCACAACCTAAGTTCTGGTCCGTCGGTATTAAGCGTTTGCCGCTGCATACCGAACCAAAGCCCGCTCGATTCGGTTCAAAGCCTCGTCCATTTGCGCTTCCGAGATGATCAAGGGCGGAGCGAAACGGATGATGTTCCCGTGCGTAGGTTTAGCCAACAGGCCTTCTTCGGCCATGAGTAAGCACAGGTCCCAAGCGGCCGTTCCCGATTCGGAGTCGTTCAGCTGAACCGCATTCAACAATCCTTTCCCGCGCACGAGATTTAAAAGGGGGAATTGCTCCACGAGACGTTCCACCCCAGCGCGAAATTGGGTACCGCGCTCCCGCGCATTGACGAGTAAACCATCGTCCATTACAACATCTAAGGCTGCTTGAGCCACACGGCTGGCCAAAGGACTTGGATCGCCCTTGCTTACGATCTTTAACGCCGGCAGTGTCAAGGGTTCCGCGAATGATGTGGTAGCGCACGCCGGGCAGGTCTTTTACCCGAC
>CAYXHJ010000024.1:0-3839 GCA_964464855.1 uncultured Owenweeksia sp.
CCGTGTATGCAGACACCGGGTGCATCGATACGATCACCCGGGTTTTTCCGCAATCTGTCGTGGTACATCCAACTCCGTCCATGGGCTTAACCGCAGACCGCTCCGTGGTCAGCATTTACGATCCCTTGGTGCTGTTTCAGACGTCGGGTCAAGACCCGGACGAAACCTTTGTGTTGATTCCGGGAGACGGCCCAGTCTATGCGGGCATCCCTACCGTCTGGCATGCCTATGCAGATTCCGGCAGTTTCCGAGCACAATTGGTGGTGACCAATTCACTGGGCTGTACGGACACGACCTTTCTACCCATTCGGGTAAATCCCACCTTCAACGTATTTGTTCCGAATGCGTTTACGCCCAACGAAGATGCCAAAAACGAGGGTTTCCGTCCGGTGGTTACTGGTTTTCGAACGTACGAATTCAAGGTTCTCAACCGTTGGGGTGATGTAGTCTTTTCCAGTACGGACGCCACCGCCGCTTGGAATGGAAAAGTAGGCAACGCCGGCGCCGAATGTCCGGAAGGGGTGTACGTGTGGGTGGTGTACGTGCGGGATTTTGCCGACTCGCCTTACGAACGGCGCGGGACGGTAACTTTGCTGCGGTAAGCCTGCTTCAAAGACCTTTGGCGGCGGACCAAGCGAAGAACGGAAGCAAGCCTAAGACCACGGATAGGACAGCATACCCTGCGGCCAACGGCCAGTTTCCGCCTTTTATCCAGTGGGCCAATTCCGAGCTCCAGGTGGAAAAAGTACTCAATCCTCCGCAAAAGCCAATGGCCAAGGCCGCGTGATACGGGTGTTGTGTACCGCCTTTCCAAAGCCACCACGCCAACAAACTGCTTGCGAGGGCATTGGCCAACAAGGTGGCTCCGGCTGCGGCAAAAGGGCCGACGACAGCGTTGGAAAAGCCGCGAGCCAAAGCATAGCGCGCTACACTACCGGCTCCTCCTCCTAAAAAAACCAACACCCAATTCACGGGAGCAAGCTAAGAATTTTGGTCCATACCAAGGCCCACAAACCGCCCAGCATCCATCCACCAAACACGTCGCCGGGAAAATGAACGCCCAAATGAATGCGACTCCAGCCGGTCAAGACCAACCAAAGGACCAGGAGTATTTTGGACCAAGGAGGCATTGAACGTTTAAGGACCAAAACCACTAGGGTTCCGGAATTTGCGGCGTGGGAACTGACAAAACCGAATTTCCCGCGGCAGGCGTCGGCGACCAAACGAAGGTGTTCTTGGCAGAGCGGATCGTGGCACGGACGCAAGCGTTCGAATACATCCTTAAACAAATGGACGCTAATGGCGTCGGCCAATAGGATGCCCAGGAGCAGTGCGGCAGCCGTTTGCACACGTTGGGGCCAAGAAGCGTTGCGGGTAGCCAGAATTAAAACGGCAAGACCTACCAGCCAAAAAAACAAATCCGAACTGATCCACTCCATGGGTAGGTCCAAATAGGAAAGCCCATTCGCGTTGATGGCGGCAAAGGCCGCCCGATCCCATTCTACGATTCGTGCAAGGATTCCCATAAGCGGTCCTTCAAATGCTCCAAATTCAATTGAGCTACAGAAGAAAAGAAAACCACCGGTAGCTTCTTGGGAAAGGTGGCTCTCAATTCACGGGTAAGCTCGTCGTCCAACAGGTCGCATTTGGAGATGGCGACCACGCGTCGCTTGGTGAGTAGCTGGGGGTTGAACTTTTTCAGTTCGGCCAACAGGATTTTGTATTCTTTGGCCGCGTCGGGACTGTCGGCAGGAATCAAGAACAAAAGAACGGCATTGCGTTCGATGTGCTTTAGAAACCGGTGTCCCAAGCCTTTCCCCTCGCTCGCCCCTTCGATGATGCCCGGAATGTCTGCCAATACAAAGGAGCGGTAGTCTCGGTAGGGAACCATGCCCAACTGAGGGACCAAAGTGGTAAACGGATAGTCGGATTTCGGGCTTGGCCGCGCTCAACACCGAAAGGAGCGTTGACTTACCGGCGTTGGGGAAGCCCACCAAGCCCACGTCTGCCAACACTTTCAATTCCAAGATGACCCAGCCTTCTTGGGCGGGTCCACCCGGTTGCGCGTACCGAGGGGCTTGGTTGGTGGACGATTTGAAAAAATCATTTCCCTTGCCCCCGCGACCGCCTTCCATCAAAATGATTTCTTGCCCGTCGTCGGAAATCTCCGCCATCAAATCGCCGGTTTCCGCATCCTTAACGATGGTGCCCAGAGGTACTTCAAGAACCACGTCCTGCCCCGTGGCACCAATCCGATTGTTTCGGTCTCCCCCGCCTCCGGGTTCGGCCTTAATGTGCTTTCGGTATTTCAGATGCAAGAGCGTCCACATTTGCGCGTTGCCCCGCAAGATGATGTGTCCGCCTCGCCCTCCATCACCACCGTCCGGTCCGCCTTTCGCATTTCCTTTGGTTCGGAGCATGTGGGTGCTGCCCGCTCCACCCGGTCCGGAAGTGCAGTGGATTTTGACGTAGTCAATGAAGTTGGATTCGGCCATGAATTACAAGTTGTCTAAGGCAGCTCTCAAGCGGCTGGTGATTTCTTCGATGCTTCCCACCCCGGGGATGCCGACGTACTTGCCTTGCGCTTCGTAAAAATGCTGCACGGGAGCGGTCTCCGCGTTGTATACGTCGATGCGCTTTTGGATGACGGCGGGGTCGGCGTCGTCGGGCCGACCGCTGGTTTTGCCGCGCTCCAGCAAACGAGCCTTCAATTCTGCTTCGGGAACTTCCAACGCCAACATGGCTGTTACGGATGCGTTCATCCCGTTCAGCAAAGCGTCCAAAGCTTCAGCCTGCGGGCTAGTGCGGGGAAAACCGTCGAAAATAAATCCAGGTGCGGAAGGATATTTTTTCAATTCGGCTGCCAACATGTCAATGGTCACGGAATCCGGCACCAATTGACCCTGGTCCATATACGATTTGGCTAAAGTTCCCAATTCCGTTTCGCCTTTGATGTTGGCCCGGAAAATATCGCCGGTGCTCAAGTGAACGAATCCGTATGCCTCCACCAAAAAAGCAGACTGGGTGCCCTTGCCTGCACCAGGAGGGCCAAAAAGTACAATGTTCAACATAGTGAAAAGGAAACGTCAAATTTACGGCATGGAGTTGGTATTCCGTATCTTTGCAGCTGCAATCAATATCCCAATGGAACACGTCTACGCCGTCATCATGGCCGGAGGGGTAGGAACCCGCTTTTGGCCCGCCAGTACGGAGGAGAATCCCAAGCAATTCTTGGATATTTTGGGCACCGGGGAAACGTTGATTCAACAAACTTTTCGCCGAATGAAAGCGGTGTGTCCGGCAGACCGCATTTACGTGGTCACCCACGAGCACTACGCCGCGTTGACGCTGGAGCAACTTCCGGAACTGACGCGGGACCAGTTGTTGCTGGAGCCGGCTCGACGGAATACCGCACCGTGCATTGCGTACGCAGCCTTCAAATTAAAGAAGCGCGACCCTTTGGCTAACATTGTGGTGACGCCGTCGGACCACCTGGTGGCGAATGAGGTGGAATTCCTCCGGGTGTTGACCGAAGGATTGCGCACCACACAGGAGCACAACATTTTGCTCACCTTGGGCATCAAACCGCACCGACCGGAAACCGGTTACGGATACATCCAATACAAAGAAGACGAAGATTCACTGCACCCCGAAGTGAAGCGCGTTAAATCGTTTACCGAGAAACCGGACCGCGCTATGGCCGAATCTTTTCTGGCACTTACGGTAATCGCGCCATGGGTCGATTCCAGGCTGGCCACCGGCCCACCGCCCTTGCCTTTAATAAAGGCGGTCACATCGCTGGCAATCTCGTTACGTGCCGCACTGAGGCCTATCGACAC
>CAYXHJ010000024.1:3849-11349 GCA_964464855.1 uncultured Owenweeksia sp.
CTCTCTGCGTTTGAAAAGTTGCAACCGGAGATTTACGGTTTGGTTCACAACGGCTGGGACACGTTTCATTCGGACCGCGAAAAACAATACATCGACGAGGTGTACCCGTCGTGCTCGAACGAAAGCGTGGACTACGGGATTTTGGAAAAAGCGAAAAACGTGTACGTTCTGCCGGCTTCTTTTGGTTGGTCCGACTTGGGCTCCTGGGGTGCCGTTCACGCCCAACAAGAACCCGACGCCAACGGAAACACGGGGGTTCATTCCAACGTGTTGGTGTACCACAGCAAAAACAACACCTTTGCTTTGCCGGAACACATGGCTGCCGTTGTTGACGGACTGGAAGACATGGTGGTGGTGGTCAACGGAAACAAACTGCTGATTTGCCGGAGCGCACAAGAGCAGGAAATTAAGAAGTTTGTGAGTGAAGTAAAATTCAAGTTGGGAAATCAATTCGTTTGAAGTTATATTTGTCCTATGAAATTTCTCGGATTCCTCGTTGGCGTTGTCATCATCTTGATGGGCTTTAGCATGTTGATCTTCCTGGCTCTTTTTGTAGGGTACTGGTTGACTTTAATTGGCTTGGAACAATGGAAACCCGAATGGGCATACAAGCTGATTGGCCACAAGGAGTCCAAAGAGTAATTGCTCGTAATCCTTTATTCGCAGCCGCCCCCTCCCGGGGCGGCTTTTTTGTTTCTGCCGTGTTGAAATCGATGCGTACAAAAAGCATGGATTGAGCTGTGCCGTACCTTTGCACCTATGGAATACCGCATCGAAAAAGACACCATGGGCGAGGTTCAGGTACCCGCTCAGGTCTACTGGGGGGCGCAAACCGAGCGCAGCCGCAACAACTTCAAAATCGGACCGTCGGGCAGCATGCCGCGCGAAATCATTCACGCATTTGCTTACTTGAAAAAGGCTGCCGCGCAAGCAAATCATCAGCTGGGTGTTCTGGACGCCGATAAGGCGGCGTTGATTGGTCAGGTGTGCGACGAGATCCTAACCGGACAGCACGACGAACAGTTTCCGTTGGTGGTATGGCAAACCGGTTCTGGGACGCAAAGCAACATGAATGTGAACGAGGTGGTGGCCTACCGGGCGCACGTTTTGCGCGGCGGTGCGTTGACGGATGCGAAAAAAGTTCTTCACCCCAACGACGACGTCAATAAGAGCCAGTCTTCCAACGACACTTTTCCAACGGCCATGCACATTGCGGCGTACCTGCAAACCGTGGAAGTTACGTTGCCGGGCATCCGTGCGCTACGGGACACGTTGGCAGCAAAGGCAGACGCATTCAAGAGTATTGTAAAAACCGGCCGAACCCACTTCATGGACGCTACCCCATTGACGTTGGGTCAGGAGTTTGGCGGATACGTGCAGCAATTGAACAACGGCATCCGTGCTATTGAAAACGCCTTGGAAATGGTGGCCGAGTTGGCTCTAGGCGGGACGGCTGTGGGCACGGGACTGAACACTCCAGCGGGATACGATGTGGTGGTTGCGGAAAAAATTGCCGCTTTAACGGGCAAGCCGTTCCGCACGGCTCCAAACAAATTTGAAGCCTTGGCAGCGCACGATGCCATGGTTGAATTGAGCGGCGCCTTCCGTCGCGTAGCCGTTTCTTTGATGAAAATCGGCAACGACATCCGCATGTTGAGCTCCGGACCGCGCAGCGGAATCGGTGAAATCGTCATTCCAGACAACGAACCGGGATCGAGCATCATGCCGGGAAAGGTGAATCCGACGCAACCGGAGGCATTGACCATGGTGGCCGCACAAGTGATGGGCAATGACGTGGCCGTGGGTATTGGCGGCGCAACCGGACATTTTGAATTGAACGTGTTCAAGCCCTTGATTGCGGCGAATGTGTTGCAGTCTGGTCGACTTTTGGGCGACGCTTGCGTATCGTTCAACGATAAATGTGCGATCGGTATTGAACCGAATCTACCGGTCATTCAAAAGCACCTGGAAAATTCGTTGATGCTGGTGACCTCATTGAATCCGCACATTGGGTACGACAATGCAGCGGCTATTGCTAAGAAGGCTCACAAGGAGGGAACAACCTTGCGGGAAGCAGCTCTGGCGTTGAATTTGCTCACCAACGAGCAGTTCGACGCCTGGGTAAAGCCGGAGGACATGGTGGGCAGCATGCACTGAATACGCCTTTTTTGATTCTAAGTAAAAGGGGCGGTCGCTTGCGCGACCGCCCCTTTTTTTGCCGTTCCGGCCCAAAAATCAAGCCTGAAGTAATTCCAGTATTTTTTCCGCCGGACGCGCCAAAACCGCTTTGCCGGAATCGGAAACGCCAATGGGGCGCTGCATCATGGCCGGATGCTCGATCAAGGCCAACATTATTTCTTCCTCGTCGTCCAATTCCAATTCAGCGAATTGCTCCATCCAAATCGGATGGTTCGTGCGCACCAAGTCGTGGGCATCCAAATCCAATACTTCCAACAATGATTCTAACTCGCTCACGGTAAGCGGCTCGTCAATAATGTTGCGCACATCGGTATCAATGTTTCTCTCTTGAAGCAGGGTGAGTGCGTTTCGGCTGGTTCCGCACGAAGGATTGTGGTAGAATTGGATTTTCATGGAGCAAAGATAGAGTTCGTTGGACGGTTCGTGGTCAACGCTTCAGCCTGTTCCAGCGGGAGCGGTCAACGAATGCGGACCAACGTCACGCTGCCGTGCAAGTCGCCGCCGTGACCGCAAGCGTCGGACCAATCCGCACGGTAAAAGTAAACCCCGTCTGGAAGGTCCATGCCGTTGCGGGTACCGTTCCAACAGGCGGTAGGATCCGTGCTTTCATGCACTTTTTCACCCCATCGATTGAACACTTGCAGGTGCCAGAACTGCAACCCATTTTGGCCGGCCGAGGGGAGTTGAAAACAGTCGTTGGTGCCGTTGTTGTCTGGACTGAACACGTTGGGCAACTTCACGGAACTGGAGTCCAGCGGTACCACGTCGATGGTTACCAAACTCGTGTCCGCCCGGCTGCAAACGGTATCCTCTGCGATCAAATACACGGAGTAGGTTCCCAATACCGGTACGGACCACTGTGCCGCGGATCCGCTGACGGTTGGTCCCGTGAAGCCAAAGGGATACCAGGTGTAGCGCTGTGCTCCAATGACGGCACCTTGAACGCTAACCCGCGGCGGCTGCGCACAAGCATCAACTTCCACAACCGGCGGAACAGCAGACAACGGGACCGCGAATCGGACGCGAAACGAAAGGCTGTCTTGGGCATTGCACACCGTGTCTTGGGTGACTACCCAGCCGCGGTAGGGTCCGGTTCCAAAAAACCGGTGGGAAATGGGTTGTGTCCAACTGCCAAACCAGGATGAATCGGAACCGTCGCCCCAGCGAATTCGGTACCCCAAACCACTGGGCGCAGATGCTGGGGGAACCAACGTGGCCAGCGTTTCCTCCGAGCACGAATCGTTTACAACCGTTGGGGGTGGCAATGCGCCGGCCCCAGCTCGAACCACGACGGTATACACGCGTTGTGCGGTTGTATTGCACAAAGAATCGTACCCCTGGGCGATAACTTGGTAGGTCCCTGGAGCGGCAAAAGTGTGCTGTACGCCCAATAAACTGAGCGGCGTTGCCGAATTTCCATCGCCCCAATTCACGCTCAACGAAGTAGCATTGAGCGCCTCCGCTGCAAAACCAACGGTCAGGGGCGAACATCCGGACAGCGGTTTCAAACCGGGTAAGGATACTTGCTGAACTTCCAAATCAATTTGCACGGCAGCTATGTTGCAGTTTCCCGAATTGTTGGTGGCGCTGTGCGCGGTGGCTGGGAAGATGGGGAAATTGCTGCTGCCGCCGCAACCGGCGCAGATGGCCTGGTGTATGACGCCGTCGGGACTGAAACGGGACGTTCCGCCGTCCACGTGCTCCAAGGAGGTTCCGCCAAAAAAACTGGCGTACCGCGCGGACTGACCGTCGGGCGCCAACACCAAAAAATAAAAATCAGACCCGTCGGTAGTGGAATCCAGCGCATTTTGGGTGGTGGCCAATCCCAAGGTGTTCCCGCCGGAATTCACCAAACCACCCCAACCGCTGAAGTAGGTGTTCCCGCAATCGTCCCAGGCCAAAGCGGTGGGCGAAGTGTTGGCCAGTTGATTCTGTCCGTTGCCAAAGCTCATTTTTCGGTAGACCGTATCCAAGCCGGTTCCGATGTAGTGGATAAACTGGGCCGACCCGGGTTGTCCCCATAATCCGGGTGACGGAGGAAATGGGGTTGAACCCGAAAACGCCTTGGACTGCCCCACCACCGCAACGGAAGCAACGGTGTCCAGAGCAGACAACGATCCCGACGCATTGGACGCCACACAGAATAAGGCATCAAATCCGCCGGTTCCCCAGTAGGTGGAGCGCAATCGTGTCCCCGTAGCCACGTCCAGTACGCCCAAGATGCCATCCGTTTGTGCCGCGCGTTGATTCTGCAAAACATTTACTCCGCGGGCCAAACTGTCGCTACGGGTGGATCCGACCGCCATCAATTGACCAAACGCCAAGGCCGATGGGGATTCCGCCAAGCCCATCCATGCATCGTAGGCGCTTCCGTTCAGGGCCACGGACCAACGCAGCGTATCCAAAAAGGGCGACATACGGAATGCGATTCCGTCTAATACGCCACCAAACGCAGTATCCCGATCAAAGCCCGGCAGGACTGAGGGTTGAAACGTTGGAAAATTGGGAGAACGCGTACTGGTGGCCACAAAAACCTCACCAAGAGCGGACAATCCCGGGCGCCCAACACCGTTGACCAACAGTTCACCCCGGGCCGGATCCCCGTAGTTCATCGGAAGGTTGTTGGGTTCCAAATTGATGCCGTCGTTCTGGGATCCGCCCAAATAGGTTCCTGCCCGAAAAACACCGCCGGTGGAATCCAAGCGCGCCACAAACAAATCCGTTCCGTTGTTGAAAAAAACACCGTCCGCACTCACCCCCGTACCGCCCGCAAAAGTGGTGTCAAAGGCATTGGGAAGATGGGGGAAATCGGTAGAACCCGTAGTGCCAAAAATGACTAAATCACCGTTGGGCGCAACGGAAATGCTGTGCGGCGCCTCCCGATTATTTCCTCCCAGAAAAGTACTGCTTCGGTACCCCGTGCCGTCCGGCTTCCACAAGGTGAGCACAGCATCGCACCCCCCACCTTGATAGGCCGGCTGAAAACCGTTGGCATTGGGGTAACCGGGACCAAAGGAAACCCCTCCAGACCACGTTCTTCCTTGAGAATCGTAGGTAGCACAGTACCCAAAGTTATCGGAGGTCCCTCCGCTGAACGTGGAAAATACATAGCGTGGATCTACGGACACGGGTTCCGCAGCACGAACTGCTTTGCCGCGGAAGCAAAGGCCGCCTCGGTCCATCCGCCAACCAATATCCAGCGTTGTGGAATCGGAAGAAACAGCAACAGGCACGGTCTCTTCGGCCCATTGCCCGTTCATGCGGAAGGAAACCCCGCCGTTTCTGTTGATGCGCCAATCGCTAGCGCCTTCCCAATGCACCAAAACTGCTTGCAAAAACGTGCCGCGTTGGGCCACCCAGGTAGATTTCAATTCCTGATCCACCACCTCCAGGCGCAAATCAACTCCCGGATATATCCCCTTGCCTACCAATACACGTCCAACCGGCACCCGGCTGCGCCAACGAGTGCGGTCGGCGCCCAAAAAGTAGTGGTGAAGTACCCCCGGCGCCCGTTCTGAAGAATCCAGTTCCCATCGAACGGAAGGCGAAGCTCCTACAAACCTTTGCCGAACGGCCCACTGATACGCCACAGCTGCAGTAGAATCCGCAGGTCGAATGGAATCCGGAACGCGAACGGAAAAAACCAATGCGTCACGCTCTACGTGCACCGTGACGGCGTCCAATACCAGACGAGCCACCTCTGGAGTGGCCCATTGACCCCTATTCGGAACGATCCATCGGGGTCCCTTGGTCATCAATCGGACCGAACGATTATCCGAAAAATCGATTCCGGACGAGGTGTCTGAAACCGCAGACCTCCATCCCGCTCGGGACGGAGCCGTATGCCCAACTGCTCGAGGCAAAAAAAGCAACAAAACCAGCAGCAGCAAAGCCGCCTGGAATCTATGAACCTTCAGGAGGGAGACCGAACACACGGTCAAAAGGTACGAATTACAAATCCAGGTCGTCCAGCTCTTGAGCCGCCGAACCGTCGGACATGAGGAACGCCTTCAAAAAAGCATCGATCTCGCCGTCCAATACGCGGTCCGGATCCGATGTTTCTATTCCGGTGCGCACGTCCTTGACCAATTTGTACGGGTGCAAAACGTAGTTTCGAATCTGCGACCCCCACTCAATCTTCTTTTTGCCGGATTCGATTTCCGCACGCTTGGCGTTGCGCGCCTCAATTTCCATTTCGTACAGCCGTGACTTCAGCAACTGAATGGCCTTTTCCTTGTTCTGCAGCTGGGAGCGCGTCTCGGTGTTTTCAATCACAATGCCCGACGGCTTGTGGCGCAACCGCACCCCGGTCTCTACTTTGTTCACGTTCTGGCCGCCGGCGCCGCTGGAACGGAAGGTATCCCATTCGATTTCACCCATGTTGACCTGAATATCGATGGTGTCGTCCACCAGCGGATACACGTATACGCTGACAAAAGATGTATGACGGCGGGCGTTGCTGTCGAACGGCGAAACGCGTACCAAGCGGTGCACGCCATTCTCACCTTTGAGGTATCCAAAGACGAATTCGCCCTCAATCTCCAAAGTTACCGTCTTTACGCCGGCCACATCGCCTTCTTGGAAATTCAATTCCCGGACCTTGTGCCCGTTGCGCTCTGCCCAACGCAGGTACATGCGCATCAGCATGCCCGCCCAGTCGCAGGACTCGGTTCCACCCGCCCCGGCCGTGATTTGCAAGACGGCGCTCAACTTATCCTCTTCGCCGGAAAGCATGTTCCGGAATTCCATGGTGCCCAAGGCGTCGTCTGCGGCGGCGTAAAGCGCGTCCACTTCCGCCTCAGTAAGTTCGCCTTCGCGAAAAAATTCCAAGGACAATTCCAGCTCCTCGCACTGCGCTTTGACGGCCTTGAAGCCGTCTACCCAGTACTTCAGTTCCCGGATTTTCTTCATGGTGATTTCCGCCTTCTTGGAATCGTCCCAAAATCCAGGATTTACCGTGCGCTCCTCCTCGTTGGCCAAGGTGATGCGCTTCTCTTCCAGGCGCAGGTAGCCCTCCAGGGCCTTCAATCGATCAAAAATTTCGCGTACGCGGTCCGTAGTCACCATAAGGATGCAAAAATACGGCACTTGCCGTACTTTGGTGCCATGAATGCTCCTGCTTTTTGGGCCGACTTTCGGTCCGACACCGTGACCCGTCCAACGCCGCAAATGCTTGCCGCCATGAACGCTGCGCCCGTGGGCGACGATGTTTTGGGCGACGACCCCACCGTGCAAAAATTGGAAGCCGCCACTGCCGCGCGCTTTGGGATGGAGGCCGGCCTGTCTTGTCCTTCGGGCACC
>CAYXHJ010000024.1:11359-11856 GCA_964464855.1 uncultured Owenweeksia sp.
AACGCACATACCCGTCCGGGGGACGAACTCCTTTGTTCTCCCCTGGCCCACGTCTACAACTACGAGGGCGGTGGCGTGGCATTCAATTCCGGCGTACAAGTTCGGGTTGCCGGTGATGCCTATGGCCGCGTCACCCCGGACGACCTCCGCGGGGCCTTGCAACCCCAAGACAACGTTCATGCCGCCCCCACCCGTTTGATCGTTCTGGAAAACACCAGCAACAAGGGCGGCGGCACCTGCCTGGGTTTGGACGCGCTCCGAGCCGCGGAAGCCGTTGCCCGCGAACACCAATTGGCCTTCCACTTGGACGGCGCCCGTTTGTGGAATGCCTTGGTACGGGACCGCGAGTCCCCGGAAGACTACGGCCGACTGTTCGACAGCATCTCGCTGTGCTTCAGCAAGGGACTGGGCGCACCGGTGGGTTCCGTTTTGGTGGGCAACCGCGATTTAATCAACCAGGCGCGTCGCATTCGCAAACGTTTTGGCGGCGGCATGCG
>CAYXHJ010000025.1:0-11853 GCA_964464855.1 uncultured Owenweeksia sp.
ACCCCATGAACGGATTGAACCAAATAGCTTGCCTCTTCTTCTAGAGTGTTTACGCAACCCTTTCCTGCCTTTGTTTTTACCCGGTAATTACCGTTGGGACCGCTCCAACCTTCAAAAACATCAAATTCAAGATACTTGTACGACGAGGTGTCCGGAACTCCGCTTGTGCTGTACAGCCAAAATGCGGGCCACATTCTTTCGCCAGGAGGTAATTTTGCTTCAAGTTCAACTTTGAAGTTGTTCAACAATTATGGTTCGTGATAACCTGAAGGACCAATCTCATTTTCAACAAGGCAAATAACCCCAACATCAAAGCGTGTACTTCCATTTTCTTGACAACGACAATTCGGACGAATATGCAACTCCAAGGGCACCGCATCATTTTGATCTTGCTGAACCATTTCGTCAAAGGTATGTGTGGGTCACAACTATAACGTGATAGATATCTATCATTATAAAGCATTTGTAAGGACTGAACTAGGTCCATACTTTGGTATTAAGAGCGTGAATTTCAAGCCACACAACAAAAAAAAGGGCTGCCTCACTGCGAGACAGCCCCTTTTGGTTTGCGGCTAAGCCGCCTTCCAGCTCACTTAAACGCACTCAAACCGGTCACGTCCAAGCCCGTGATGAGCAAGTGGATGTCGTGCGTGCCTTCGTAGGTCACTACAGACTCCAAGTTCATCATGTGGCGCATGATGGGGTAGTCGCCGGTGATGCCCATGCCGCCCAGCATTTGGCGTGCCTCGCGTGCAATTTCCAACGCCATGTTCACGTTGTTGCGCTTGGCCATGGAAATCTGGGCCGTGGTGGCGCGTCCTTCGTTCTTCAACTGACCCAAACGGAGGGTCAGCAACTGTGCCTTGGTGATTTCTGTGATCATCTCCGCCAACTTCTTCTGCTGCAATTGGAACCCGCCAATGGGCCGGTCAAACTGCACGCGTTCTTTGGAGTAGCGAAGGGCCGTGTCGTAGCAGTCCATGGCCGCGCCCAAGGCACCCCAAGCAATGCCGTATCGGGCCGAATCCAAGCAACCCAGCGGAGCGCCCAAACCGGATTTGTTGGGCAGTAAATTCTCCTTAGGAACCTTCACGTTGTCAAACACCAACTCCCCGGTGGCGGAGGCGCGCAGGGACCACTTGTTGTGGGTTTCTGGGGTTGTGAAGCCTTCCATGCCGCGCTCCACAATGACTCCGTGAATGCGGCCCGCTTCGTTCTTGGCCCATACCACGGCGATGTCGCAGAAAGGTGCGTTGGAAATCCACATTTTTGCGCCGTTCAGCAGGTAGTGGTCCCCCATGTCTTTGATGTTGGTCACCATGCCGCCGGGGTTGGAACCGAAGTTGGGTTCCGTCAAACCAAAAGAGCCCAGCATTTCGCCGGAGGCCAACTTGGGCAAGTACTTGCGGCGTTGCTCCTCAGAGCCGTACGCGTAGATGGGGTACATGACCAAGGAAGACTGCACGGAACAGGTGGAACGCACCCCGCTGTCTCCGCGCTCAATTTCCATCATCATCAGACCGTAGGAAATCTGATCCAAGCCGGCGCCGCCGTATTCCGTGGGGATGTACGGACCAAAAGCGCCAACTTCCGCCAGGCCTTTCACCAATTGCTTGGGGAACTCCGCACGTTGGGCGTACTCCTCAATGATGGGAGAAACGTCGCGCTTCACCCACTCGCGGGTGGCTTCGCGGATGAGTTTGTGCTCGTCGGAGAGCATCTCGTCCATCAAATAGTAATCGGGGTGCTGGTACAGGTCTTGACGTGCTGCCATGGTGCAATCGATTGAATTTTCTTCAAAAGGGTTCGCGGCAAAGGTAGTGCACGGGGGGCATCGGGCAGAAGAAATCGTACCTTTGATTCGCTCATGGAAACCGGATTTGAAGGCGCGTTGCGCGCAGACCACCCCACCGCTTGGCTCTTTTGGTTGGTGCTGGGATTCACGCTGTTGGCAGGAAGTTTCCTGCAGCAACGGCGGGCGGCGTTGGTGGGCTGGTACGCGGACCTGTGGAAGCCCCGGGCCGTTGAAGGCAGAACGTATTCCAGTGGCTTCATCTCCTTGAGCTGGGTGCTGTCCGCCCTGGCCGCAGGACTTTTTGCCCTTCCGGTGGTGCCGGAACAGATGCGCTTTGCGCCCAATTGGCCCTTGTGGACGTGGTCTGCCTTACTGGCCGCGGCTTGGCTGGTGTTTTTTGGCATCCAATACGCCGTGCATACGCTTGTGGGTGCTTTGTTGGCACAGCAATCCTCCTTTGCCTTGTACTGGACCGAACGGTCCGTTGGGTTGCGCTGGACGGCACTGTTGGCGCTGCCCTTGCTGTGGGGCTGGATCTTGCCCAGCAGCCACATGGCTACCTCGTGGATTTTCTACGGCTGCGCAGCCTTCCTCTATCTCATTGGAATTGTGCGTGGTATGCTTGTGTTAATTCAGAAATCTACGCTTTCCACGGTTCACCTTTTTGCCTACCTTTGCACGCTGGAAGGGGCCCCCATCGCCTGGGCCTTTTATGGAGCGACGCACCTATGAAAGTCAAATCGATCCTCGTATCGCAGCCCGAGCCCTCGGCGGAGAACAATCCGTACGCCGCGCTTGCTGCCAAACACAAAATCAAAATTGATTTTCGTCCCTTCATTAAAGTGGAGGGTGTTCCCGCCTCTGACTTTCGCAGGGACAAGGTAAACCCGGGTGCTTTTTCGTCGGTTATTTTCACAAGCAAGAATGCGGTAGACCATTACTTCCGCATTTGCCAAGAGATGCGCGTGGAAGTAAATCCGGAATGGAAGTACTACTGCGTTTCGGAAGCGGTTGCGTTTTATTTGCAGAAATTCGTTCAGTACCGCAAGCGCAAAATCTATCCGGCCAAAGGAACCCTGGAGGACTTGATTCCCACGCTGAAGAAGCACAAAGACGAGCACTTTTTGTTCCCGACGTCGGACATCTGGAAGGACGACATTCCCGCCCTTTTGGACGCCAACAAGTTGAAATACACGCGCGCCATTCTGTTCCGCACGGTGGCCAGCGACCTGAGCGACTTGGCGGAAGTGAAGTACGACATTCTGGCCTTTTTCAGCCCGGAAGGCATTCGTTCTTTGTTCAAGAACTTCCCGGATTTTGTGCAGAACGAAACCCGCATTGCCGCGTTTGGATCCAGCACCCAACAAGCCGCACGGGACCACAACCTGCGCCTGGACATTCCCGTCCCCACCCCCGAAGCGCCGTCCATGACGTCCGCCCTGGACCTCTACGTGAAAGAGGCGAACAAAGGCAAGTAAGTGCGGGCCACCCTGTCCAAGAACGACCGACTGCACCGCCAAAAGCGCATAGATTACCTGTTCTCTGCGGGCAAATCTGCCGTTTCCTACCCCATTCGCGTGGTGGCCGTTCCGGCAGCCGATGATTTGCTGGAGGCCCACGAGCCGGCCGTGCAAACGCTGTTTTCTGTTGCGAAAAAACGGTTCAAACGGGCCGTCCAACGCAACCGCCACAAACGCCGCATGCGCGAGGCCTATCGGCTGGAAAAGGCCGCATGCCAATGGAATCCTACTGCCCCGGTGTGGTTGGCCCTCCAGTACATCGGGACCGAGGAAATTCCGCTTCCGGAACTTCGCACCGCCATTCGGAAAGCCGTGGAAAAAGGCCTAGATTTGGCGCATGAATCGACGCCATCTCGTCCGTAGCGCCGCAGCAGGCCTCGCCCTCTTGGGTTTGGGAGCCGCTGCTCCGGTAGACTACTTCGAAGTCACCAAGCAAATCGAACTGTTCAACGCGGTCTTTCGCGAGATCACGTTGAGCTACGTGGACCCCACCCAACCGGGCACGCTGATGGAAAATGCCCTGGACGGCATGCTTTCCGAGCTGGATCCCTACACCGTGTTCATTCCGGAACGTCGGATTGAGGATTTTCGGATCCAACAGACCGGCCAGTACGGCGGTATTGGAGCCACCATCCGCATTGTGGAAGACGTGGTGCTGCTGGCGGCGGTGCACGAAGGCGGTCCCGCAGACAAGGCGGGCTTGCACCCGGGCGATCTGTTGGTGGAAGCCGGCGGCGTGGCCCTCAGCACAAAAACCATGGAGGAAATTGGGGACGTTCTGAAAGGTTCTCCCGGTTCCAAGATCGACGTCGTTTACGAGCATTTGGGCGAGCGCAAAACCGTCAGCCTAACGCGCGCGGAAATCAAAATGAAGGCGGTTCCGTATTCGGGCCTGCTGGACGCCAAAACCGGCTACATCGCTCTGTCCAGCTTTACGGAAACCTCCGCCAACGAGGTGCGCACCGCCCTTCAGGATTTGCAAAAACAAGGCGCAGAAGCACTGGTTTTGGATTTGCGGAGCAACCCGGGCGGACTGCTCACGGCCGCTATTGAAATTGTCAATTTATTTGTGCCCAAGGGAACGGTGGTGGTACGCACCAAAGGCCAAATGACGGAAACCGACCAAGTGTTCAAAACCCTTCGGGAGCCCATTGCCCCGGAAATGAGCGTGGCCGTTTTGATCGACGGCCAAAGTGCCTCCGCTTCGGAAATCGTGGCGGGCGCCCTGCAAGATTTGGACCGCGGAGCGGTGGTGGGCCAACGCTCCTACGGCAAGGGCTTGGTGCAGCAAACACGCCCTCTGGCGTACGGAGCGCAGCTTAAATTGACGGTCTCCAAGTACTACACGCCCAGCGGCAGATGCATTCAAGCGTTTGACTACTCCGACAACGCGCGCGGCAAACGTTTAGACGCCACCAAGCGGACGGAATTCCGAACGGCCAACGGCCGCAAAGTATTCGACGGCGGCGGTGTGGACCCGGACGTCTTGGCCGGAAACGGCGAGGTTTCTCCGGTGCTGTACAGTTTGGTGCGCAACGGCGCTCTGTTTGACTTTGCCCGCACCTACGTGGCCAAAAACCCCGCTCCCCAGCAAATTGAGTTGTTCCGCTTGAAGCCCAACGACTACAATCAGTTTTTAACCTACCTGGAGCAGTCCAAGCCGGACTGGACCAGCGATCTGGACGAGGTTCTGAACGATTTTGAAGAATTCAGCCGGGAAGACGGCTACGAAGCGGCGCTCAAGCCGTCCGTGGAGCAGGTGCGAAAAGCGTTGTTGGCCGCGCGCAAGGAGCAACTGCAGGCCCACAAGACACAAATCTCCAGCGCTTTGGAAATCGAAATCATCGGGTTATACGGCTACGAACGTTCGCAGGCCGCGTACTCGGCCTTGGCGTCGGAAGAGGTACTGCAAGCGCGGGAATTGTTGCGGAACAAGGAACGCCTGAAGCAGATCCTGAGCGCCCCAAAAGGCTAGGAAGAAGGCCAACGAGGGCCTTTTTAGGACCCAGGCGCTTCGATCCGCCCGTTGGGCACTTCGGACCTTGTGCCCACAAAAAACGCGTACAACGCGATCAAATGCACCCCCAGCGCCCGCTCGGTCAAACTTTCCGACAGCGCCACCAAAAACAGGACCACGGCGCACGCCCAAAGTTGCGCCCGGCGCGCGGCGCGTTCCTCCGGCAAACGGTGGGCGGGATTTCGGATGGAGGATTGAGCGGAAACGCGCACGGCGGCCAGCAAAGCCAGCACCACGGCGGCAACCCCCAACAATCCATAGGCCAACAGGAATTCCAAATAGGTGTTGTGGACGTTCAGGTGCCGCTTCTCGCCAAACCAGTAGCCCAACCGACGGTACTCTTCTTCCAGGAGCATCTGCTTGTGGGCAGCACCCCGTCCGGCCCAAGGCTGTTCCGCCCAGAGGCGCGCGGCCGCTTGCCACTGCACGGAGCGCGTTTCAAACGAACCGGTGGCCCATTCGGGTTTGGGGTGCAGCAACCGCTCCTGCTGAAAACGGGCGTCGGTGTTTTGAATGAAGATAAAGACCACGGCCACGGCGCCTGCCACCAGGGCACCCCGCACCAGCCAACGCCAGCGGAAGGCGGCCGGATGCATGCCGGCCCAAATCCAAGCGCCCAAGAGCAGGGAAAGCACGGCCATTTTGCTGCCGCCCAGCCAAGCCGCCCCTAATAATACCGCGGCGGCTACCCAACGCCAGCGCCCCAGTACTTTCTGCTCGGCCACCGCCATCAAGGCCAGGAAGGCATAAAGCGCCCAATAGACGTGCTGGTGGCCTACTCCGCCAAAGGCACGCGCAGAGGCCACCCGCGCTGCCGCGTGGGAATCTGCGGGGTTCAAGGAGGGAAGCTCGTACCCCCAAATGCGCGCGGTCTGCGCGGCAATCAGCCACAAAACGCCCAGGGCTACCCCCAGGAGCCAGCCGCGAACGCGAACTGCTGCGGGCCACGGCTGCAGCGCCGGAACCACTAGAATCCAGGGCAAAAAGCGCAGAACTGCGTTCCAACCCCCGTCCCAAAAGGCCCACACCAAGGCCACCAGAAAGGCGGCCCAGAGCGGCCAAAAAGCGCGGGTCAGGGAAAAGGGGGTGGGGTAAAAACGAGGCAATCCCCACAGGACCAAGGCCACCAAGGCCGCGGTGGCTCCGGTGTTCCACCAAGGCAAGAAACCGGCGTACAGGGCCAGCAAAACAACGGTAACGCGGGCGGGGGCGTCAGTGGTCGGCCCGAACATACAAACGTTTGATCCGGGGACTGAGTCCGGTAAGTACTTCGTAGGGAATGGTTTGCATTTCCGACGCCACCTCGTACAAGGTTTGCGTGGGGCCAAACCACTCCACGCGGTCGCCTTTTTGACAGCCCAAACCGGTGACGTCCACCATGAACATGTCCATGCACACCACCCCCACCACCGGAACGCGACGACCGCGAATGCAGACGTGTCCCACGCCGTTGCTGAGGGATCGTGCAAAACCGTCGGCATAACCCACCGGGATGGTGGCAATTTCGCGCGGTTCCGGGGCCACCCACGTGCCGCCGTAGGAAACGGAATCGCCGGTTGGGACGGTGCGCACTTGGGATACCACGGAAAAAAGGCCGGCCACCGGGCGCAACCAACTGCGTTCGCTGGGGACGGAGGAGTAGCCGTAGAGGCCCAGGCCCAGGCGAACGAGGTCGCCAGCGGCTTCGGGGAAGCGGGCGGCACCGGCGGAATTGAGTGCGTGGCGCCAAACTGGATAGCCCAAACCGCGGGCCAGGGCGTCTGCGGCCGCTTGAAAGGAAGCCAACTGGCGTCGGGTGAAGTCGTCTTGATCCGGTTTGTCCGCGGAGGCCAAATGCGTCAGGGCACTGGCCACCACCACTTCCGGCCACCGCGCCAATTCCTCCAGCAGCTGCGGAACTTCGTCCGGGCTAAAACCCAGGCGGTGCATGCCGGTATCGAACTTGATGTGGATGCGGGCCGACGGTGCTCCGCTGGCGGCCTGAACGGCGCGCCCGTACCGACGCAGGCTGTCCAAGTCGTAGATTTCCGGTTCCAGTCCGTACGCCACGGCGGGGCTGTAGGCGGTCTCCCCGGGGTTGAGGACCATGATGGGGGTGGTGATTCCGGCTTGCCGAAGTTGCAGGCCTTCGTCCACGTAGGCCACGCCCAGGTAATCGATGCGGTGGTCGCTGAGGGTGCGGGCGATTTCTGTGGCGCCGAGGCCGTAGGCCGAGGCCTTGACCATGGCCATCACCTTGGTGGCGGGCTTCAGGTGGGCCCGATAACCTTTTAAATTGGCCGCCAAGGCGTTTAAATCCACTTCCAATACCGTAGCGTGCTGCTGCGCCTGCAGCAAGGGAACCAACCGCTCCAATCGGTGCGAACGGGGGCCCTTGATCAACACCGCGGATTGCGGCCAAACGGGCTGCGGCAGGCGTTCCAAGGCGTCCAACAGCTCCTCCGGCTGCGCAAAAGCACGCACCGCTCCGGCCCAGCCGGCGGCGCGCCAAACCGGATCTGCGGGATCCACCCAAGAACCAACGCCCCACAATTCCACCACCCCAGACGCGCGGCAGTACTCCGCTACCAAGGCGCGGAAGGCGTCCGGCTGCAGTTTACTCTGTTCCATCGGCCCCAAAACCACCCGACGCTCCCAGTGGGCGGGCTGGCGGTTGAGGGCGTCCCAAGCCAAGCGAAGCGATTCCGCGTCGGTGGCGTACGAGTCGTTGATGATCACCCCGCCGCCCAGTGCCGGCAAGGTCTCCAAGCGCATGCCCAGTGGGGTCAGTTGGGCCAGGCCCGCGCTCAAAAGCGCGGCATCCGCGCCCAGGCGCAACGCCAGCAAAGCTGCATGGATGGCGTCTTCCACCAAAACGTCGTCCTCAAAAGGCAAAAACGCCTTCAATTCCTGATTTTTACCGCGGATGGACACCTCCGTACCGCCCAAAACGCGGCTCGTGCGCACCGAAAATGCAGCATCGGCGTGCCGCTCCGGACGTACGGTCCAATCCCAGCGATCGCCCGCGTAGGATGCAAAGGCGCGGCGAAGGGGTTCGTGGTCCGCACACCAAACGGCAAACTCCGTACCCGCTACGGCCTGCATCTTTTCCGCCAACTTGGCTTCTTCGCTGGCAAAACCCAACGCGTGCGCGGAACCAAAGCTGGTAAACACCACTCCGTTGGGACGCACCATGCGCACCAAACCGGCCATCTCGCCCGATTCGGAAATGCCCATCTCCACCAGTGCGGCGTCGGCCTCCGGCGAAAGGGTCAACAAAGACAGGGGAACCCCTATTTGGGAATTGTAGGAACGCGGACTGCGCACCACACGCAAGGAGGTGGCCAGCAACTCGGCAGCCCATTCCTTGACAATGGTTTTGCCGTTGGATCCCACCAAAGCTACCACCGGATGGGTCCAGCTGCCTCGGGCTTCCGCGGCCCATTTCTGAAGGGTTTCCAGGGTGTTGGAGACGCGGAGGAGGCGCATTCCCTCCGGAACCTCGGCGGGCACTCGGTGCACCAAGGCCGCCGGACAACCGTTTTCAAAGGCCTGCTGCAGGTGCAGATGACCGTCGCCACTGGGGGTTTCCAGGGCCACGAACAAGGCGTCGCCCTCCGGGAAGTGCTGCCGCGAGTCAATGGACAACCGGCGAAGCGTTTGCCGACCCCAATCGCCCCAGTTATCCGCCCAGTTCATTGGCGCGTAAAGCGTTAAATACTCCGCGGGAAACGGCCTCGTACCGGTCCGACTCGCCCAAAAAAACCTGCGGCCCACCGGACTCTTTGCGGTGGGAATAGTGCGCCAGCCGTCCGGTTTTGACGCAAACGGCGTGGACTTTGGTGACGTATTCGGCCGTAGCCATTAAATTCGGCATGGGGCCAAACGGGCGACCGTCGGAATCCATGTCCAATCCGGCCACCACCACCCGAATGCCTCGGTTGGCCAGCTCGTTGCACACGGCCACAATTTCGTCGTCAAAAAACTGGGCCTCGTCAATACCCACCACGTCCACCTCCGCCGTCAATAAGCGCAGTTGCTCCGCCGCCTCCACGGCCGTGCACGGGATGGAAGATTGGTCGTGCGAGACAATGTGTTCTTCGCTGTACCGCACGTCCACGCTGGGTTTGAAGATTTCCACGCGCTGGTTGGCAATGCGCGCGCGGTTGAGCCGACGGATCAATTCTTCGGTTTTTCCGGAGAACATGGAACCACAAATCACTTCGATCCAGCCGGCGTCCGGCGAGGGCGTGTTCTCCAGAAACATTTCGTACTTTTCAAGGCCTAACCGCAAAACTAATCAATCGGCTGCTATGCGCCCTCATTTATCCGAACGACTGGCCGATTTACGGGCCGATTTGACCCAAAATCCCGCTTCCGAGGAGGAACTCAACGTACTGGAATTGGTCTATTTAGACGCTCTTCGGGCGCACATTCAAGGGTTAGCGAATGCCCGACTGGCTCATTTGCACAGCGCCCAGACTGAGGCTTTGGCGGCGGCGGAAGCGGTTTGGCAGAGCCAAACCGCTTTGCTCGCAGAGCAGCGGCGGGCCGCGGAAGCGGCCCGCACCGCCGTTGCCCTGGCCCTTTCAGCGGCTTCCTTTTCCCCCGCCGCCGTGCCGGCGGCGACCACACCTCCCACATCCACAACACCCCCAGCAGCCCCCGCTCCGGTGGAGCCCGCTACGGCTTTCGCACACGAGCCCCAAAGCCCCGCGGAGCCCAATGCACCGACGGAAATCATTCAAGCATCCGAACCACACGTTGCTCCAAGCCCCAC
The DNA here is from genome assembly GCA_964464855.1 of uncultured Owenweeksia sp. Classification (GTDB taxonomy): domain Bacteria; phylum Bacteroidota; class Bacteroidia; order Flavobacteriales; family Schleiferiaceae; genus CAMDTE01. The sequence goes on from CAYXHJ010000025.1 coordinate 10,092, forward strand.
GGCTGCTGCAAATTCAAATACAGACCCCGACGACAAACTTTGGGCCTACGCCAAAGCCGCGGCACAAGCTGCTAAAAACGTCTTGGCCGGATTCCCGGACGGCGAGCCCGAAGAAGTACCCGTGACTCCGGCTGCGCCCGCAGCACCTGCAGCAACCCCCGAGCCCGCACCGGCTTCAGCACCGGCAGCACCGGCAGCACCATCGGCACCATCGGAATCGGCCAAAACTCCAGCTTCAGCCTCAACTGTGGCCAGCAAAGCAGCGTCGGGCCAAGCCAAAGGACGCTCGTTGAATGCGCGCTTCGCCAATTTCAGCTTGGGCCTGAACGACCGTCTGGCCTTCTCCAAACATTTGTTCAACGACAACCCGGAGGATTTGGCACGCGTCGTCAACCAGCTCAACACCTACGAGTCCTACGAAGAAAGTGTGGCTTTTATCGAGCAAATGATCAAGCCGGACTACGACTGGAGCGCCAAGAAAGACTACGAAGAACGCTTCCTCAACCTGATCAAGCTCCGCTTCGAATAGATGGGGAAGTTGGTGCTGGTGCCTACCCCGTTGGGCAATTTGGAAGACGTCACCTTGCGTTCGTTGAACGTGCTGAAAACCTGTGACTTTGTGCTGGCGGAAGACACCCGAACCACCGGTAAGTTGCTGCAACTGCTGGGCCTGTCGGCCTCGTTGCAGTCCTACCACATGCACAACGAACACAAAATTCTGGACAAAACGGTCGAACGCATTGCCCAGGCATCGGGCTCGGTTGTTTTAGTGACCGACGCAGGAACTCCCGGTATTTCCGACCCCGGTTTTTTACTGGTTCGGGCGTGTATTGGCGCCGGTATTGAGGTAGAAACCTTGCCCGGTCCTACGGCCTTCGTGCCCGCGTTGGTCTCCAGTGGACTGCCGTCGGACCGCTTTGTGTTTGAAGGATTTCTTCCTGTGAAAAAAGGTCGCCAAACGCGCATCCACGAATTGGCGGCAGAAAAGAGGACCCTGGTGCTCTACGAAAGCCCCCACAAAATTGCCAAGACCCTGGCTGAAATGGCTGGTGTTTTTGGACCGGACCGTCCGGCGTGCGTGGCGCGTGAAATCAGCAAAATCCACGAAACCTACCACCGCGGAACGTTGGCTGAATTGGCCGCGCACTTTGCCGCGCAACCCGCCAAAGGCGAGATCGTCTTGGTGGTGGGTGGTGCGTGATCGCGCGGGGTTGAAACGGGACGTAGCTTGTGTGCCGTACCTTTGAAACATGGCTCAGAACACCACAGAAAAAGTACTCATCCTCGGCGCGGGAGGCCAAATTGGCACCGAACTGCGCGCTGCTCTTCAAGCCCGCTACGGCTGGGACAACGTTGTTTCCACGGACCTGAAAGAACTCCCGGAATCCGCCGGACGGTCGCAGGTGCTCAATGCTATGGACGGCAAGGCCTTGGACGAACTGGTGCACCGCGAAGGCATTACTCAGATTTACCACTTGGTGGCCACGCTGAGCGCCACGGCAGAAAAAGCACCGCTTCCCTCCTGGGACCTGAACATGCAGACCTACTTCAACGCAGTGGAAGTTGCCCGCAATCGGGGCGTGCGCAAACTGTTTTGGCCGTCGAGCATTGCGGTATTTGGGCCGACTACACCCCGGAACCCTACGCCGCAACAAACAGTACTGGAACCCACCACGGTGTACGGAATTTCCAAGGTGGCCGGCGAATTGTGGAACCAATACGCCTACAAGGCCTGGGGATTGGACATCCGCAGCCTGCGCTA
>CAYXHJ010000026.1:0-11741 GCA_964464855.1 uncultured Owenweeksia sp.
ATTTGAATGCGTTCATGGGGCAGTTATAACCTTCAATTTAATAGATGGGGCACCAACAAATAGAGCGACAAAAATAAGGTCCCTCCGGAACAAAAAAGCACCCACTCGCGGGGCTTCCATTTACCCGCTGATTCAAGCAATGTAGACAAGGACAAAGCCACCAAGACAACGACCAGTTGGCCCAGTTCAATGCCGGAGGTAAATGCCAGCAGCGATGAAACATTCATGGATTCATCCAGAACCATACCCCGGAAATCTTTGGCGAATCCCAACCCGTGTACGAGTCCCAAAACACCGGAAATCCATGCGCGCCGATAGCCTTTTGGACGGATGGAGCGTGGGTGTAGATTCACAGCCGCGGTAAAAACCAACGTCAGAAGGATGGCGATTTCCACCGACGATTCCGGCAAGGGAATGCCGGAAGCCATGGAAAAAACCAAACTGATTGTGTGGCCGATGGAGAAGGCAGCCGTTGCTGCGCCCCATTGTTTCCAATGTTCCAGTCCGTAAACGGAAACTAAAACCACCAAAAAAAGCAAATGATCCCAAGCGCGGGCGTCCACAATGTGGAAAAAACCCAATTCCAAAAAAAGTTTCCAAATTTCCATGGCCCAGCGAATCTACGGAATTTGGAGCGTCCACATTTCCCCGGATTCCTTGAACGAATGAGACGATCGAAAGTCTTGTCGACGGACGTGAACCAGGTGAATCTGTTGTGGCAAGGCGGCCCGAAGGGCGTCGTGCTGAATGGTTAACGTTTTGCCGGCCGGGTCAGTGGCTCGGGATTTCCATCGGAGGACGGTGGATTCGGGCGACGAAACCCGGTCGATCAATACCCACGGCACGTTTTTTTTGCCCATTTGGACCCGAAACTGGGACAATAACCACTTGGATACGGCCGTATCCACACTCGGGAGTGAATTGTCCAATCGAATTTTTGCGGAGGGGTGGGCTAAATTGTAGGCTCGTTCCAAATCATCGGTGAACAACTTTTGTTCCCAAACCCAAAGTTTGGCTTCCGTAAAGTAACGGCACTCCGCCACACCTACGTAGTATTCGTGTTGGTCGGATTGAAATGCGGTCCCCAGGAAAAAAACGGCAACCACCACCCATGGAGCGCGTTTCATCCCGTGCAAAAAGGCGAATACCAACAAAAATGGTTGGGTTTTGCGAAACCGAAACGGGTCTTTCATCACGGGGCCAAGTTACTACCTTTGGTGCATGACTTCAGCATTTCGCTTGTGGATGGTGACCGGAGGGTGGTTGATTGGAATTTTGAATCCCTACGGCGCAATGGCGTCGTCCTCTTTGATCCCCCAAAGGGCAACTACGCTCAACGGTACCGGAACAGACACTACCGCTTACTCCCCCTTTCCCGGCGCTTTGGTGCGGCAAGTTGCCGCAGCGCGTTCTGGGCCGGGTGAATGGGCTTGCGAACCATCGGTAGCCGTGCACCCCACCAATCCAGCTCAAGCGGTGGTGGGTACGGTCTTGAGCCGCATCCACCGAACCAGTTCCCTGGGGGCTCAGTGGGAAAGTCAAACGGTTCAATCTCCTTTTGGTGTCTACGGTGACCCCGTGTTGACCTACGGACCGGACGGACGCCTCTACTTTTTTCATCTTTCGGACTCGGACGGCAAAGGTTGGAAAGGGGAAGGTCTCCTGGACAGAATGGTGGTTCAGTGGTCCGACGACAACGGTGCTACTTGGTCTTCTGGGGTTGGCATTGGTTACCGACCGCCCAAAGACCAAGACAAAGAATGGGTTTGCATTGACCCGCGCACGGGGCATCTGCATTTGACGTGGACCGAATTCGACGTCTACGGATCCAAAAAAGCGTCGCACCGATCCCGCATTCTGCACGCCAAATCCACCGATCGCGGGGCTACGTGGAGTACGCCCACTACCCTGTCCTTGTTCGAAGGAGATTGCCGGGACGACGACGGGACGGCAGAAGGGGCGGTCCCCGCAATGGACGGACGAGGTCGGCTGCACGTGGTGTGGTCCCGCGACGGAAAATTGTGGTACAACCGTTCGGAAGACGGCGGAAACACCTGGATGGCAAAAGAACGAGCCATTGCCACTCAGCCGGGAGGTTGGACCTTCCCGATTCCCAATCTAGGCCGCGCCAACGGGCTACCCTTCACCGTTACACGTGGGGACCAAGAGCTAATAACTTTGTTTGGAACGTACCAAAACGATTTGGCCCGATTGTGGCTCGTTGTTTCCCGGGACCAAGGGGAACACTGGCAAGATCCCATAGAGTTTCGACCGGACCCCGGCTGCCAAAATGCTTTTTTTGGTGCGCTATCCGTAGACCCCAGTACCCAGCACCTGCACGCCATCAGCTATGCTCAAGATGCAGATTTGAACATCCGAACCTACTACAGCAGGTCTACCGACGCCGGACGCACGTGGACGCATCTCCCGCTACAACAACATGGCTTCACCCCCCAGCCCGACGTCTTTTTTGGTGATTACAACCACATCGAAGTCAAAAATGGCCAGATTTACGCCGTTTGGACGGAACAGCACCAGGGTGTCAACAGCGTATGGTGCCTTTCATTGAACGAATCCACTTTGTTTGGAGAGAATCCTCCCCGGCAACCGTAGGTCGTTGCCGGGCCTGCAATTGCATTCTCCCTCATTAAAAGTCCGTATCCATCCTAAGTACGTCGATTCGATTCACCATGCTTCCTTCTCGCCTTAATTTACTCCTAGCGTCAACGTCAACCGTTCACGGAGCTTCGTATTTGTCCTATCTGGAAACGGCAGTACGGGCCCATTTTAACGGTTGTAAAACGGTTGCCTTTGTACCGTTTGCGCGACCGGGAGGATTAACTTGGGACGATTACACAGCGTTACCCGCAGCGGTCTTCGCTGCTTGGGGGTTGGAATTGCGCGGTATACATACCTGGACTTCACCGGAGCAAGCTGCAGGGGATGCCGATGGTTTCTTTGTGGGCGGAGGAAACACCTTTGTGCTTTTGGACACGCTGCAACGGGGCGGCTGGATGGCTCCAATTGACGAGGCCGTTCGAAGCGGCAAACCCTACATGGGCAGCAGTGCCGGCACCAACATGGCCGGTCGAACCATCGGGACCACCAACGACATGCCCATCGCACACCCGGCCAATCTCAACGCCTTTGGGTGGCTTCCCTTCAACCTAAATCCCCATTATCTTGATCCGGACCCCCACTCCACCCACAAAGGGGAAACCCGCGAACAGCGCATCGGAGAATTTCACTGCTACCACACGCAGCTGGTTTTGGGACTCCGTGAAGGCAGTTGGCTGCACGTAACGAATGGGCACGTGACGCTGGAAGGTTCTTTAAACGCGCGCCTTTTTCAAGCGGGACAGCCTGCCGTGGAATTGAACCCCGGCACCATCCGAGTTGGGGAATAAACGTACCTTTACCGGATGAAACGCAAGGCGGTATTGATGATCCTGGACGGCTGGGGCATCGCGAAAGACAAGTCCGTTTCGGCCGTTGATTTGGCCCATACGCCCTTCATGGATGGATTGGTGGGAAACTACCCCCAAGCCCAGCTGGAAGCCAGTGGATTGGCGGTCGGTTTGCCGGAAGGTCAAATGGGGAACTCTGAAGTTGGGCACACGAATTTGGGCGCCGGACGCGTTGTCTACCAAGATTTGGTCAAAATTTCATTGGCCGCACAAGACGGCACCTTGGGCGAGAACCCCAGTTGGTTGCGAACCGTGAACTACTGTAAATCCGGCAATAAACCATTGCACCTCATGGGACTCGTTTCCGACGGCGGGGTGCACAGCCACGCGGAACATCTGCATGCATTGCTCCGATTGGCCCAAAAAGCCAGACTCCCGCGTGTATACGTACATGCCTTCACCGATGGACGGGACACAGATCCCAAAAGCGGCCTCGGCTTTCTGACGGACCTTTTAAAGGTATGCGCCGAAACCGGTGCGCAATTGGCAACCGTCACCGGACGGTATTATGCCATGGATCGAGACAACCGTTGGGAACGTGTTGCGAAAGCATATCTTGCCTTGGTCCACGGTGCTGGCACCCCCACAACCGATATTTTGAAGTCCCTGTCAGATTCTTATGCAGCGGGCGTTACCGATGAGTTTCTGGAACCCCTCGTTTCGGTAGATGCAGGCGGTTCTCCCGTTGGTTTGGTTCAGGAAGACGATGCGGTATTGGTGTTTAATTTCCGTACCGATCGCGGTCGAGAAATTACCCAAATGCTCTCGCAGCAAGCTTTTCACGAGCACAATACCGCCCCGCTTCGGTTGCATTTCGCTACCCTCACGCGGTACGATGCGTCGTTTCGTGGCGTGGACGTATTGTTTGAAAAAGAAGATCTCCGCGAAACCCTTGGCGAAGTATTGGCCCAAAACGGCAAACGCCAACTCCGCATTGCGGAAACTGAAAAGTATCCCCACGTAACGTTCTTTTTTTCGGGGGGGCGTGAAGAACCTTTTCCCGGTGAAGAACGCATCTTGTGTCCGTCGCCTAAGGTTGCCACCTACGATCTTCAACCGGAAATGAGCGCACCGGACCTCCGGGACGCACTCATCCCGGTCCTTCAAGCCGGAGAGGTGGACTTTGTTTGCCTCAATTTTGCCAATCCAGACATGGTGGGTCACACCGGAGATTTGCCGGCTGCCATCCGTGCTGTGGAAACCGTAGATGCTTGTGCACAAGCTTTGGTGCACGCTGGATTGCCGCAAAACTACACGTTCTTCATCATCGCCGATCACGGAAACGCAGATTGCATGCGCAATCCAGACGGCACACCCAATACAGCACACACCACACAACCGGTGCCCTTCTTTGCTGTTGGGCCTGAAACACCCGACATGCACCTGACCAATGGGGTCTTAGGAGACATCGCTCCAACCGTTTTGCACTGGCTCAGTGTACCCCAACCCAATTCCATGACGGGTAAAAACTTACTGCATCCGTGAAATTAAAATCACCCGACGAAATCGCATTGATGCGCGAAAGTGCGCAGTTGGTTTCGAAAACACTTGGACTGTTGGCTTCCGAAATCAAACCGGGAACCACCGGGCTTCATTTGGACCGATTGGCTGAAGAATTTATTCGGGACCAGGGCGGCATTCCTGGATTCAAAGGCTTATACGGCTTTCCAAATACCCTTTGTTTGTCCATCAACGAAATGGTCGTTCACGGGATACCGTCGGACCGCCCTTTTGCGGATGGAGACATTGTTTCTGTGGATTGCGGTGTGGTACTCAATGGATTTTACGGGGATCACGCCTACACTTTTGAGGTGGGTGAAGTCAGTGAGGATACGCGGAAGTTGCTGCGTGTGACCAAGGAGAGCTTGTACATTGGGATTGATAAAATGCGTCAAGGCAATCGAGTCAACGACATCGGGAACGCCATCCAAAAACATGCAGAGGCACACGGCTATGGAGTTGTGCGCGAGTTGGTGGGCCACGGTTTGGGACGTGAGTTGCACGAGGATCCGCAAGTGCCCAACTACGGCAAACGCGGAACCGGTAAGCTCCTGCAAGACGGATTGGTCTTGGCCATTGAACCGATGATCAACCGCGGCACGCACCGCGTGGTACAATTGAAAGACGGTTGGAGCATCGTGACCGGAGACCGCAAGCCTTCGGCTCATTTTGGAGACGACGGTGCGGTGGTGGAGGGACGGCCTGTGGTGGTGTCAACCTTTGATTACATCTACGAGGCATTGGGCCTCCCCAAAAACGATCCCCTATTTTCATGATACGTTGGGCACTCAAAAACCTACCGCGTCCGTGGCTCATTCGGTTGAGTTATTTGGTGCAATGGGTGGCGCCGGTGGTTTGGGCCGGCTCCCGATTCACCGACCCCATTGACGGACGTTCCTACCGACGGTTCCTCCCCTACGGATACGGCAGCCAAATTCGCGAAAATGCCTTGGCGCCCGGCACCAATTCCTTGGAACGACACCGCTTGCTCTGGCTGTACCTGCAGCGTTTTACCAACTTCTTCGAAGCTCCGCAAAACATGCTGCACATCGCGCCCGAACAGTGTTTTTACGGTCGATTCAAACGTTTGAGCAACCTCACGGTACTCACCGGCGACATTGAATCGCCGTTGGCCGATTTGCATTTTGATTTGCACCACATCCCTCTGGAGTCGGATCGGTTTGATGTCGTGTTTTGCAACCATGTGTTGGAACACGTTACGGACGACGCGCAGTGCCTTCGCGAACTCTACCGAGTGCTCAAACCCGGGGGATGGGGCATTTTCCAGGTTCCCTTCGTTCCAACGCAAATTTCCACGGATGAGGATCCGTCCATTACCGACCCCCAAGAACGAGAACGTCGTTTTGGTCAGTACGACCACGTGCGGATTTATGGTCAAGACTATCCGGAGCGCTTGCGTGCCGCCGGATTTAACGTGGAACGCATCGACATGGACCAATACCTGACCCCGGAAGAGTTTGAACGCTACCGGTTGCCCAAGGGAGAACCGCTCTACGTCTGCCGTAAAATCAACAAGAACTGATTCCAACTGTTCAACCGACGGAGAAAGGGCAACTTCTTCTCTTTCTCTCCTTAATAAAAAAACCGCCCCTCGGGGCGGTTTTTTTCTAAATCACACAGTGGTTACCCGTGCAACATTCCGGCTAATACAGCGGCCATTTTCTCTTCTTCTTGGCGCGCCAACTCTGGATCCACCAGGATACGTCCCGAATGCTCGTCCGTAACAATCTTCTTGCGCTGAGCAATTTCCATCTGACGCTGCGGCGGAATCATGAAATACGATCCTGCGGAAGCCCCGCGCTCAATGCTCACCACAGCCAAACCGTTGTTGACCTTTGAGCGAATGCGCTGATAACCTGCGTACAAACGCTCTTCGATTTGGCCGGCCAATTCCTTGCTCTTGGCCTCGAGAGCCATCTCTTCTTTTGAAGTTTCAGCAAGAATTCCGTCCAACTCGCCTTGTTTGAATTCCAAGTGGCTCTTGCGTTCGTTCAGGCGCTCCTCAACGGAAGACATCATTTCCTTCTTGTGCGCGATTTTAGCGTCAAATTCCTTGATTTTCTTGTTGGCCAAAACGATCTCCAACTCTTGAAACTCAATCTCTTTTGCAATGGCGTCAAACTCGCGGTTGTTCCGAACGTTGTTTTGCTGTTCTTGGTACTTGGAGATTTTCTCTTGTGCCTCCTTAATTCCTGCCTTCTTGGCCTTGATCTCGGCCTCCAACTCTTTGGTTTCGCGACCCATTTTATCGAAACGAGTCTGCAAGCCCGCAATCTCATCTTCTAAATCGCGAACTTCCAAGGGCAATTCCCCGCGGAGGTTGCGAATTTCGTCGATTCGGCGATCAATGATCTGCAAGTCGTACAGCGCGCGCAGCTTCTCTTCTGCCGTAGTTTCTTTGGTCTTTGCCATGGTTATGAAGTCGTTACAGGGTTGGTGCGTGTTTCCGCTCCAAGGACTGCAAAATTACGGAATTTTTCGCTAATGCGGGCAACCATTAATTCAACCGTATGTTGTTCGCTTTCCGCGTGTCCAACATCCACCAGAACACAATCCGATTGGGCATCAAAGTACCGGTGGTACTTCACGTCGCTAGTTATATATACTTGAGCACCTGCGCGTTGTGCAGACTCCAGCAAGTCACTGCCTGATCCCCCACAAACGGCAACGCGCGAGATCGTTCCCTTGGGGGGAGTACTGTGCCGAATGCTGGAGCAATTCAGTGCAGACTTAACGGTTGAAACCAACTCTTCCCACGTCTTAGGAGTCGACCAATCGCCCACGGCCCCAAAGCCAACGTCGGACCAACTTCCCAAATGTTCGTGCCAATAATGGGCCACTTCTTCGTACGGATGTGACTCCTTCAAAGCGCGTTGTACCGCTGCTCGGCGCACGGCTGGGACCAAAAATTCAATGCGCACCTCCTCCACCGTCTCTTCCTTCCCGACGGTTCCTACGGCAGGGCGCGCTTTTTCCAAGGGTCTAAACGTTCCCGAACCGCGCAACGAAAATCCACATCGATCGTAGTTGCCTACCTTCCCTGCCCCGGCCGCAAAAACGGCTTCGCGAACGGCCTCCAAAGCACTTTCCGGAACAAATACGGTCAAATTCAGCAGTTGATTTGCGCGAGGTTCTAAAATATCAACCGATTGAAGACCCAATTTCCTCGCTAAGTGCACGCTAACGCCGTCCGAAACGGCATCCAAATTCGTGTGCGATGCGAGCAACGCAATTTTTGATTCAATGGCACGCTCTACCGCCCGAACAGCGTCGGACTGGCCCACCAACTTTTTTAGACCCGAAAACACCACCGGATGATGCGCAACGATGGCCTGAACGCCGCGCTCTATACCCTCCAATACCACCGCCTCGGTAATGTCCAATGCCACCAATACACGTTCTACGGGCCGTTCACGACGTCCCACCAAGAGTCCCACGTTGTCGTAGGACTCTGCCAGTCCAAACGGGGCCCAATCGTTTAAAAAATCTGCTAATCCGCCAACCGTTGAAGAATATTCCATACACGAAAGATACAACCCCACTTCAGGAACACCAATACGCACGCGGATTTCCACCCACTTGATAAAAAAAAAGGCCGCCTCAAACGAGGCGGCCTTTGATCCGATGGATCGAAAAAACGCTTAGGCGTTGTTGTCCATTTGATCTTTCAAGCGCAACAAAGCATCCAAGTCACCCAGGGTGGTCTTTTCAACGGCAGCATTCACTTCGTTGATACCGCTGTTGCCGGAGTTGCTCTTCTTGCCTTTGGATCCACCTGCAGTTTTTTCCTCAGCAGGCATTTCCTTGTGCGTTTGTGCATGGCTCACCAAGATGCGACGTGAATCACGGTTGAACTCCAATACTTTGAATTCCAACACATCACCAACCTTAAAGTTGGTTCCGTCTTCTTTAGCTGCATGACGAGCGGGGCAGAAACCTTCAACGCCGAATGTTTCGAACATCACGTTGAACCCTTTGTCTACAGACTCCGTTACTTTACCGGTGTGCGAAGTACCTACTTCAAATACCGCTTCGTAGTTATCCCAAGGATTTTCGGAAATCTGCTTGTGGCCCAAGCTCAAACGACGGTTTGACTCGTCAATGTCCAACACTTTCACTTCCAAGACTGCTCCAACCGAAGTGAATTCGCTCGGGTGCTTCACTTTCTTGGTCCAAGACAAATCAGAGATGTGGATCAAGCCATCGATACCTTCTTCCAATTCCAAGAACACGCCGAAGTTCGTAAAGTTGCGAACGGTGCCTTTGTGCACAGAATTCAACGGATACTTGGTGGTGATGGATGCCCATGGATCTGGAGTCAACTGCTTGATGCCCAAAGACATCTTGCGGTCTTCACGATCGATGCCCAAGACAACTGCCTCAACCTCCTGGCCAACTTTCACGAAGTCCTGAGCGCTGCGGAGGTGCGTACCCCAGCTCATTTCCGATACGTGAACCAAGCCTTCAACGCCCGGCTGGATTTCCACGAAAGCACCGTAGTCGGCCAAAACCACTACTTTGCCCTTCACGCGGTCGCCTTCGTTGATTTGGGTGGTCAAAGCCTCCCACGGATGCGGGAACAATTGCTTCAAGCCCAACTGGCTGCGTGTCTTGGCTTCGTCGAAATCGCGGATAACCACATTCAGACGCTGATCCAATTCCACCACTTCGCTTGGGTGTGAAATTCGGCTCCAAGAAAGGTCCGTAATGTGTACCAATCCATCTACGCCGCCCAAATCGATGAACACACCGTAGCTGGTGATGTTCTTGACCACACCTTCCAGAACTTGTCCTTTTTCCAGCTGGCCAATGATTTTGCGCTTTTGTTCCTCCAAGTCGGCCTCGATAAGCGCCTTGTGCGAAACAACAACGTTCTTGAATTCGTGGTTGATCTTGACAATCTTGAACTCCATGGTCTTGTCCACGAAGATGTCGTAATCGCGAATAGGCTTGACGTCGATTTGCGAACCGGGCAGGAAGGCCTCCAATCCAAATACGTCCACGATCATACCGCCCTTCGTGCGGCACTTCACGTAACCTTGAACTACTTCTTCGTTCAAGAAAGCGTCGTTCACGCGATCCCAAGCCTTGATGGAGCGGGCTTTGCGGTGTGAAAGCACCAATTGACCCAACTTATCTTCTTGCTTGTCCACCAACACCTCTACCAAATCACCAACTTTCAAATCGGGATTGTAGCGGAATTCGTTCATGGATACAACGCCCTCGGACTTTGAACCAATGTCGATGATGACGTCGCGGTCGGATTTATTCACCACCACACCGTTTACCACCTGGTGCTCCACAGAAGTGGTCAAAGTCGCTTCGTAGCGCTTCTCCATTTCCAGGTAGGCTGCGTCGTGCTTGCTCGACGATTCGTACTTGTCCCAGTCGAACGCCTCTTCTTCCTCAACTACCGTCAAGTCCAATTCAACTTCTTCTTCGTCCAATTCTACCGCCGCCGCAGGGGCTGCAACTTCTTCAACCGCAGCAACAGGAGTTTCTTCCACCGCCGGGGCTGTTTCTGGGGTAGCTGCCGCTTCAGGGGCAACTTCTTCGTTCTGATTGAGTTCTTCTGACATCACTCACAACTTTGTATCCTGCTAAACCTGAGGCTTCGGCCTTTGGCAGGAGGGTTAAACCGTTTTTAAACTCCTTATTCGCAGCGCCTCAGGGATGTACCTGCTGCAAAAAGGAGTGCAAAGTTACGCAAATTTCTTCTTCAATAACTCGGTTGTGGTGGAACCTGGACGCTCAATGGGGAAGCTCAAGGTGCGGTCCCAAATCAAGTTTGCCAAAACACCCAACGAACGAGATACCCCAAACAATACCGTGTAAAAGTCGTACTCCTTCAAACCGTAATACATCAGCAGCTGTCCGCTGTGGGCATCAACGTTTGGCCATGGGTTTTTCACCTTTCCGGTTGCCAACAAAATCTCGGGAACAACCTCGTAAATATTGGATACCACCTGGAACAGTGGGTCGTTTGGCATGTGCTTCAATGCGAACTCGCGCTGTGCCGTATAGCGAGGATCCGTTTTGCGGAGTACTGCGTGACCAAAGCCCGGGACAACCTTGCCTTCTGCGAGGGTACGCTTGCAGTAGTCGGAAATTTGCTCCTTCGTCGGCGTTTCGGTACCCAACTCTTCGAGCATGTTCAAGGTCCAAACCATAACTTCTTGGTTCGCAAGACCGTGCAACGGACCCGCCAAACCGTTCATGCCAGCAGCAAAACTCTGGTAGGCGTCGGACAAAGCACTTCCTACCAACTTCACCGCGTGTGCGGATACATTTCCTCCCTCGTGGTCCGCATGGATTGTCATGTACAAACGCATCAACTCGCGGAACTCCTCGGATTCAAATCCCAACATGTGCGCAAAGTTTCCTGCCCAATCCAGTTTGGGATCTGGCTCGATGTGCACCCCTTCGCAGTAGGTCCGGCGGTAGATGTAGGCCGCAACACGCGGCAATCGAGCGATCAAATTCATGGAGTCCTCGTAGGTATAGGACCAGTATTCGCTCTTTGGAATTCCGGCCTTATAAGCTTTTCCGAACTCACTTTCCGTACGAAGTGCCATGATGGCTACCACAAACTGGGTCATTGGATGAGCCGTTGTTGGGAGCGCGTCAATGGCTTTGAATACGTGCTGCGGAACAATTGCGCGGCGTGCCCAGCTGTTGCTCAAACGACGCACATCGTCGTCGGTGGGCATCTCGTTCATGAGCATCAGGTAGAACAAACCTGCGGGCAAAGGC
>CAYXHJ010000027.1:0-11562 GCA_964464855.1 uncultured Owenweeksia sp.
GGTACATGATTCAAGTTAGTGAAATGAAATTACTGGCGGATGTGCTCAACACGGCTCAAAAGTTGGAACTGACTTTGGATTTGCACCAGTTGACCCCCGCCAAAATGAGTGAATTGCACACTGCATTTTCCAACCATTCTGGGGACAAACGAATAACGTTTCGCATTCAGGAGGGAGAGCAGGGCGTACGGGTTCTGGGCCGAAGTCGCAACCTACGGGTGCGATTGGAACGGCCTTTGTTGGAGGCATTGGAGTCCATTGTGGGCGAGCAAGCTATAAAATTATTAGCGTGATGATTTTGTATTCAATCTATCAACGTGTACTGCCGCAATCGTTTGTTTCGGTTTGGTTGGCCGCGCTGTGCTTCATTGGTTTTGAAGGTAGATTGTTGGCACAAGCCAACAACGCGGTGGACGCCCAAGGGAAGAAACACGGTACGTGGGTGAAATACCACGAAGGCGGTAAGGTCATGCGGTACCAGGGCCAGTTTCAGCACGGTACTCCGGTTGGAAATTGGATGTATTTGCACCCGAACGGGCAAAAAATGGCCGAAATGCGCTACCGAGGTGCGAGCGGTGCCTGCAAAGCAACGGAATACACCGAAGAGGGCAAGAAGGCAGCTGTTGGCGTATACTCAGCCCCCAACCAGAAAGACAGTATTTGGACGTATTTCCGGCCGGACGGTTCGGTTTTGGCTCGGGAAAACTACGTGCGCGGCAATCCCGCAGGCCCTTGGGTGGTGTACCATCCCAACGGAAATCGGGCCGAAGAAACCCGCTACGCAGACGGCGTGCGCAACGGTCCATTCGCCTCCTATACCGAAGACGGCAAACCACGAGTCCGCTGCACGTACGCGAAGGGCACCTTGGATGGACTCTACGAGTCGTTCGATGCAAATGGAAAGCTTCGGTTTAAGGGAACCTATTCAAAGGGCCTAAAAACAGGAACTTGGGTGTACTTTGAGGATGGGAGAACGGTCCGCTTGGAAACCTACAAGGGCGGGCGACTGGTCAAAACAGAAAACCGCTGATGGCGCGCGTGGTGGTGGGCCTTTCCGGAGGCGTGGACAGTTCTTTAGCGGCGGCGTTGCTCGTGGAGCAAGGCCACGAAGTTATTGGTTTGTTCATGCGCAACTGGAACGACGCCTCCGTAACCTTGGAAGCGGAATGCCCTTGGATTGAAGATTCGAACGACGCCCTTTTGGTGGCAGAGCATTTGGGAATTCCGTTTCAGGTGATGGACCTCAGCGGCCCGTACAAGGAGCGAATCGTGGACACCATGTTTGCGGAGTACCAGGCGGGGAGAACACCCAATCCAGACGTATTGTGCAACCGCGAAATCAAGTTTGATCTGTTCTTGGAAGCCGCGCTCCGCCTGGGGGCAGACTACGTGGCTACGGGCCATTACGCACGTCGGCGAGATCTTCCCAACGGGGAGGTTGCTTTACTGGCTGGTCGCGATCCCAACAAGGATCAGAGTTACTTTCTGTGTCAGCTGAACCAATCCCAGCTTGCCAAAGCCTTGTTTCCCATTGGGGAGTTGTTGAAGCCAGAGGTGCGTCAGGAGGCCGCCGCACGCGGCATTCCAACGGCCGCCAAAAAGGATTCTCAAGGATTGTGTTTCATTGGAAAAGTTCGATTGCCGGATTTCTTGCAGCAGCAACTGTCCATGAAACCGGGGGCCATTGTGGAAGTACCCGCTTCTTGGGAGGGATGGAAGAATCCCGAATTTGGAAAGCCTTGGCCCTTGCATGCGTCCGCGGGAACGGTGGTTGGCCAGCACTCGGGCGCCCATTTTTTTACCGTCGGACAGCGCAAAGGTCTTTTGGTGGGTGGGAAAGCTGAACCCCTGTTTGTGGTCGCCACAGATACCCAATCGAATGTAGTATATGTTGGGCAAGGGGAGCAGCACCCCGGTTTGTACCGTCCCTTTGTGCACGTAGCGGCCAAAGACGTTCATTGGGTGGTCCCGTCGCGCGCTTTGCATCCCGGTGAGACCGCGGTGTTGCACGTGCGCATTCGTTACCGCCAGCCGCTTCAAGAGGCCGTGTTGACCGCGCTTCCGGATGGTTCCCTGCGGATTGATTTTACATCGCCCCAAAAGGCTGTTGCTCCGGGGCAATTTGCTGCCTGGTACGACGGCGAGGCCCTTTTGGGGAGCGGGGTTATGAGCCATTGATGCCAACCTTTGTTTGATTTTTTGGTTTTCTAGAAAACGACGCACATGAATCGATTGAAAAGTCCCTTGGTTTTTTGGCTGTTTGCAGCGTTGTTGAGCTCTGGAGCCTCTTTGCCCCTTACGGCTCAAGTGCTTGAGCCCGCCTACCGATGGGTTTATTTTCCCCACCGTCCGGACCGACTGCTTCAAGCCCCGGCCTTGAGTGCAAAAAGCATTGAGCGGCGCCAAAAGGCGGCTCAGCCCTTGCGCGCCATGGATTACCCCGTGCACCCGACCGATTTGGCGGCATTGCGCGCTACGGGTTTGCGCGTCTTGGGCGCCTCGCGATTGCTGAACGCCGCCGTAGTGGAAGTACCCGCCACCGGCTGGCCCGCAAATTTTGCGTGGCGCAGCGAACCGCTGCGACCGTTGCACCTTTGTGGAGCACCTACGACGCTGGCCAGGGACGCGCAAGAAGAAGGTTTGGCCGGCTACCAGTACGCCAACGGCGATGCAGCCATTGCTCAAATCAACGGAAAAGGCCTCCACGATGATTTCTTTGAGGGGCAAGGGATGTTGATTGGGGTGCTGGACGGCGGTTTTCGGGATGTGGACACCTTTGGTGCATTTTCTCGATTACGCACCGAAGGTCGATTGGTCTTTACAAAAGATTTGGTGCAGAACGACGACTCTGTTTTTGAGGACAGTTACCACGGAACCATGGTTTTAAGCACCATGGCTCCGGATTTGGACAACGTGCACGTGGGCACCGCGCCCAAAGCGCAATACGACTTGTTCAAGACGGAAAATGTGTTCTCCGAAACCCCCTTGGAAGAGTTGCATTGGATTCGTGGGGCAGAAATGGCGGACAGTTTGGGCGCCGACGTATTGAACACCTCCTTGGGCTACAGCACCTTCGACGATCCGTCGGACAGTCATACCTATGCGGATATGGACGGACGCACCACACCCATTTCCCGCGCAGCAGCGGCATTGGCCCGCACGGGATTGCTTCTGGTGGTTTCCGCGGGCAACGAAGGAGCAGGAAATTGGAAGTACATCACGGCCCCAGCGGACGCAGACAGCGTCTTGACGGTGGGAGCCGTAAACGCCCTCGGTGCGCGAGCCGGCTTCAGCAGCCAAGGTCCCACAGCGGACGGTCGCATCAAACCGGACGTGATGGCCTTGGGGCAGGGTTGCGGAATCATCAACTCCGGAGGCATTCCGAGTACGGGAAACGGCACCAGCTTCAGCGGTCCGGTCATGGCGGGCATTATGGCCTGTTTGTGGCAGAAACACCCCACGCGCACGGCGCAGGATTTGCTCTATTCGGTCCGACTGTCCTCCTCACAAGGCTTGATGCCGGATACGCTGTACGGCCACGGAATACCCAATCTCGCCTTGGCCAGCACCCTTTTGGGAAGAATGGAATGGGAGCAACCCCAATTTGCATTGTGGTCGGATTCGGAATTTTGGATGGGACAGCTGCCCACCCACGCGAGCGGAACCGCCTACATCAGTGCCGTGGGTGCGGACGGACGGTTGCTCGGCTATTGGGAGGAAAAGGTAGAAAACGGTGCTTGGCGCGTGTCCCGCAACTCGAGCGAGCGGGGAACCGGAGTGCTGTTTTGGCGTGTGAATTTTGGCGGAACTTCCTGGACGGCGCGTACCGCTCCAACGAATTAATGGTGTCCCTTCCGGAATTGCAAAAAGCCCAATCCGTTCGTGGTTGCGCCTGAATTCGGCACCGTTGAAACGAACTTGGTTTACTTGACGCGCGCGTCGTACGTGGCACCCATGCTGGGGGCGTCACCCATGTATTTTGCCATCATGCTCTTTTTGACCATATTGAATACGGCCATGTGAACATCTTCTGCAACTTCCATGTCGTTGGCGTCGGAGTGTACGTGGATGTCCACCATTTGGGCCAATTTGCCGCCGCTGTAGCCCGTTAAACCGGCAGTGATGGCGCCGTTGGCTTTGGCCCACTGGATGGCGCGCAAAACATTTTCGCTGTTTCCACTCCCGCTGAGACCAATAACCAAGTCACCGGGTTTGAGGTAGTTTTTCAGCGGTTCCTCAAAAATCGCTTCCCACCCAATGTCGTTGGCGATGGCCATAAGGGAGGGGAGGTTGTCGTTGAGGCAAATCATTTTAAACCGCTTGTCCAGACCAAAAGAGGCACCTTTTAAGAAATCACCTGCGGCATGGGAGGCACTTGCAGCCGATCCGCCGTTGCCCATGGTGTAAATGGTACTTCCTCCCTCGTACGCCGTGGAAAAAGCGTCGGCCAAGGCTTGCACCTGGCTCATGTCCAGGCGATTTAAAGTGTCCAAAAGAAGTGTGCGGTATTCAAGAGGCTGCATGACAAAAGCGGAATTAAGGGGTGTGGAGCAAAACGTCCACTGCAAAGGTACCGGTTTTCTTTAGGTTTTTTTTGGGGCGACGTGCGCTCCGGGGCTCAGCCATTTTCCGAATCCGCGTACAGAACCTTGGAGCCGTCGGTTTCCAACGCAAAGGGGAACGGCCGAATGCTGCTCAGGGCTTGTGTCAGCTTGGTTTGGTGCGACGGGGGGCACACAAAGAGCAGAAATCCTCCACCGCCTGCGCCCAACAGTTTGCCTCCGGTAGCGCCGTTGGCCAGGGCTGTGGCATACAAACTTTGCAGGTTGGGATTGGTAATTCCGGACGCCAAGGATTGCTTCAATTGCCAATTTTCGTGGAGCAAGTGGCCCATTTAGGTCCAACGTCCGTTGGGCAAGGCGGCCGCCAGAGGGTCCACCAAATCCACCATTTGGTCCAATACGCGTTGTTTGTCTTGTTCCGAAGCCGTTCGCTTGGATTGTTCCGCCAGTATGGCCGATGCCGAACGCTGATCCCCGGTGTAGAACAGCACCAGATGCGACTCCAGTTCCGCACGTCCCTCAGGTCCTAAATCCACAGGTTCTGCCCGAACGGTGCCGTCGGGTAAGAACCGAAAAACGTTTAATCCTCCGTAGGCAGCGGCGTATTGGTCTTGTTTTCCAATGGGTTCGCCCAAATCTTCTAATTCCACACGGCACGCCATTTCCGCCAAATGCGCTTTCGTGGCTTCGTCAGCCCGACCCAATTGCGCCAACACATTGTGCAGCAAACCCACGGTAAAACTGGAGCTGGATCCCATGCCGGTTCCGGCAGGTACGTCGGCTATGGAGGACCATTCGCGGCCCAATGGCAGACCGTATTTTTCCAGAACGGTTCTGAAAATGGGGTGCTGAATCTCCGACAATCCCCCGACGGTCTCGGTTTGTGCGTATTTCAAACGCACTTGGTTCGGTTCAAAAAACGGGTGGCTTTGAACGTACATGTACCGATTGATGGTGGTGGACAACACCGCGCCGGCACGACGTTCGTAGTACGCGGGCAAATCGGAGCCTCCGCCAACAAAACTGACGCGGAAGGGGGTGCGGGTTAGGATCACAGCGAAACGAGCGTTTGTGCGAAGATAAGGTCCTTTTCCACTGCAGACACCTCGTTCCATTCCCGGCGCGCCCATTCCGCATCGTCTGTGGGTAGGCCGCGCCAAGCTTGGTAGCGTTCGTAGCGCTCTTTTCGGGTGGATTCCGCTGCCGTTACCCCCACGGTCCAATGCGCTGCCGTGCGCACGGATTCCAATCCCAGGGCCACCACGCCTTCCACCAACACCACCTCTGCTGGAGTGTAGTGCGTTTCGCGCGCGGGCCAATCCGTTCGGACGGAATACCCCGGCGCGGTAATGGTCTTGCCCTCCACCAATAGTTGGTGCAGCGCCGCATTCATCACTTTTTTTGGGTAGGATCGCCACGGACCCGATTCGGAAGAATCGCGTTGTTCTGCGGGGAGCAACCAATCGTCCAAATGCACCAATTCCACGGTGTAACCTTTTTGCCGCATTGCGCGGGCTAAACCGGCTGCCGCGGTGGATTTGCCCGATCGAGCAGGACCTCCCAAGGCAATAACAAAAGGTTTTGAGTCTGTAGATTTATAAATTTCAAATCGTTGCAAGCCCTCATTAATCAAATTAATGAAGGGTTGTTCCACCACGTACCGAACGGCGTCCAGCACGTTGTCAAAGAGAAAATCAGGACGGTGTTCGCCGCCTTTTAATCCGTGACCGGTTCGTACCCCGACTGGGGTTGCGCCGGCCGCACGAGCAGCGCCCATGTCCCGAGCGGAATCGCCGATCATCCAGCTGTTGCTCAAATCGATTTGAAAACGATTGGCAGCGGCTAAAAGCATTCCGGCTTGCGGTTTGCGGCACGTGCAGGGAATCTTGTACGCCGCTACCTCACCAGGAAACCCCCCGTCGGGGTGGTGGGGACAGTAGTACAGTGCGTCCAAATAAGCACCTGCAGCTCCCAATTCGGTGTCCAGTTTGGCGTGAATTCGGTTGAGGCCCGCCTCATCCGTGAGCCCACGAGCCACCACACTTTGGTTGGTGACCACCACACTCAGGAAAGAACTTTTGTTGATCAAACGCACTGCTTCCGCGGTCCAAGGAAAAAGGTGCAGGTCTTCGGGCCGGTGGATGAGATCCGTGTCTTCGTTTAAAACTCCGTCGCGGTCCAAAAAAATGGCCTGTTGCGGGTTCCGAAGGGAGCGTCCGGTTACTTTTCCAGACGCCAAAGCTGCTTCTCCTTGTTGAATGCGTTCCGGCGTCCCCATGTCTTTGATGTACTCCGGGGTGGAGTATCCAAAAACACGTAAAAAGGTGCACCAATGGGGCAAGAGGTCGCTCCCAAAATCCACGGGTCGGTCCGACGGTATGTGTTGCCAACACACGGGCTCAAACAAGTAAGCGCCGGCGTTGACCACGTTGCGGGCCATTCGTCCGGGTGGATGTGGTTTGGACAAAACCGCTGAGACGCGTTGCGCTCCATCCAATTCAACCAAGTCGGAATCGTGGGGATGGTCGTTGGGGTGCACCAATAGGGTGGCGTCTGCACGCATTTGACGGTGAAATGCGGCAAACCGTTGCCAATCGACGTCGGCCAATACATCGCCGTACACCACCAGAACCGTTTCGTCGGTTCGATGGACCATTTGATGCAATATACCTGCTGAGCCCATGGGAGCAGGCTCCAACAAGTATTCGATGCGGCATGAAAAAGCAGATCCGTCCCCAAAATGGGAACGGATCTGATCGGCGTCGTGAAAAATAGTAAGCGTAATGCGTTCAATGCCCTGCGCAACGAGTTGACGGACCAATCGTTCCGCCAAGGGGATTCCCGCAACGGGAACCAGGGGCTTGGGTATTCCCGGGAATGCAGCGGCCAAACGCGTTCCGCGTCCGCCCGCAAGGATTACCGCTTGTTTGACCACGGGCAACGCTTAAAGCGCCGCTTCTAATTTTTGCGCCAAGGCGGGCTTGGGGGCTACCCCAACCTGCTTATCAACGATTTGTCCGCCCTTGAAGATCAAAAGGGTAGGAATGTTTCGGATGCCAAACTCCATGGCAATGCCTTGGTGCTGGTCTACATTTACCTTACCCACTACGGCGCGGCCTTCAAAATCTGTTGCCAATTCTTCAACAATGGGGCCTACCATGCGGCAAGGTCCACACCATTCGGCCCAAAAATCCACCAATACGGGCTTGTCGGATTTCAATACCAATTCTTCGAAGTTCGTGTCGTTCAGTTCTAAAGCCATGGCAGCTTGTATTTGTTTGTGCAAAGGTACTGAACATTTCAGTTTGCACCCGTAGGTTTGTGGTGTGGCAAGCATATTGGTGGAACCAACGGAAGCCCAATGGGTGGTTAAAGGCAGCAAGTTTTTTGCCTATGCTGTTCCGTTGTCCGAACCTGGATCAGCCGCACCCTGGATTCGAACGATCCGAGCGTTGCATCCCAAAGCCAGGCACGTAGGTTCAGCCGTTCGTTGGGATGTGGATTGGGAACGCTGGGACGACGATGGAGAACCGTCGGGCAGTACCGGTAGACCCATCTTGCACGCCCTACAATCCGCGGAGGCCGTTCGCACGGCAGTTGGTGTGGTGCGCTATTTTGGCGGAACACTTTTGGGTGTTCCTGGGCTCATTCGCGCGTACCGAGGAGCCGCAGAGTTGGCCCTGAATACAGGATCTTGGGTCCCGTTTGTTCCCGTTCAAACCTTTTGGGTTCAATGCGATTTCGCGAACTTGACTACGGCTTTGCGTTGGATTCGTGATGCGGAAGGCACGGTTCGATCGCAACGCGTGGACAGCGAGTGCGTTCTGGAAGTGGACATACCAGAACCGCACGCGCCGCTTTGGAAAAACCGATGTTTGGCGTACGGTTCTCCGCTCCGTTTGTTTGATGCGAACGGAAAAATCAGTCTTTGAATAAAACCACGACGGCGCCCAACAAAAGCAAGAAGGCGATACCGTGTTTCCATTCCAGCGGTTCTTTCAGGTAATAAACGGCAAAGAGCGTAAACACCACCAGGGTGATCACTTCCTGCAGTATTTTAAGTTGAAAGCCCGTCAATCCGTTCTGGAATCCGGAACGGTTGGCGGGAACCATCAGGACGTATTCAAAAAATGCTATTCCCCAGCTGATGAGGATGGCTTTCCCCAAACTCCATCCTTGGTGTTTTAGGTGAAAATACCAGGCAAAAGTCATGAATAGGTTGCTGAAAAGGAGCAATCCTACGGTTAACATCCACGGTCTCATGCGACAAAATTACCCCGAACGTGGCTTCTTTACTCCGCGTCTTCCGGTTGGAGCAAAAGATGTGCTTGTTTCAAAACATACGTTCCTCCGCTCAACGACTCAAATCCTACCCAACCGTTTTCTTTGTGGGTGATGCGAACGGATACCAATTCAAGCCCTTTTTGGGTTTTTCGCACGACGAATGGCTGATTCTCTCGGTATACCAAGGCATCCTCGGGCAACGCCCAATGCGAACTTTGCTCTGTTTGAACCGTTGCACGAATGAACTGTCCTGTGCGCAAACCCGTCTCCGGAAGGCGTTCGGGATGTCCGTGAACCACGAAATAACCTTCTTGCGTTTGCGCTTGCCCGACCTCTTTGATGATGCCGCTGTACGGTGTAGGATCTGAACCTACCTGATATTCAAAACGTTGTCCACGTCGGACTGCGGCAATATCGCTTTGAAAAACAGCCAATTCCACATGTACGTGTTTGGGATCTTCCAGCGAAATGATCTCTTGTTGCGCAGAAACGTATTGCCCCAAATTAACGTGCACGGCCCGTACATAACCGGCAAAAGGTGCGGTCAATGCAAGGCTTTTTTGAATGCCATTTTTTCGAATGTGTTCCGGGTCAAAGCCCAGTTGCCGCAACATTTCCCGCGCTGCAGACCATCGGGCATAGGCCTCTTCGCGGTTGGCTCGAGCTTGTTGCCACTCGCGCGCGCTGCTCGCTGAGGCGGCATTTAATTTTTCCGTGCGCTCGTATGTTTCGTTTGCCAATTCATATGCGGCAGAAGCCGATAAAAACTCTCGTTGCTTTTCCAAGTAAATGGGGTCGTCCAAACGAACCAAAACTTCGCCTTTGCGCACAAACGAACCTTCGTAGGGACCCAGGAAGCGAATAAAACCACCAAGAGGTGCACTCAACGAGGCTCTGCTCTGTGGGGGAATGTCCACGCGGCCATTGGCTTTGAGTCCCTTGCCAAATGAATATTGGGTAGGTGCCCCAACTTCTACTCCGTTGGCGGCCATGGCGGAATCGTTCCATAGGCGCAAGCCGCTCGCGGAAAATAGGGGTTCTGGCTTCGAATCAGTTGGGTTGGACTGACAAGACAGGACCCATTGGGCCAAAAAAACGACGAACAGAAAACGAGTGTATTTCATTATTTTGACGTGTAAAAGTGAAGTAGTGCAGCGCTTTTAAAGCGTTCGTTGGCTTGAACAAGGGCCGACACCCCCCCGTCAATCGCTGCGTTGGATTGTAAGAAAAAGTCGGAAAAAGTTAATTCTCCCAATTCCAACCGGGAAATCAAAGTTCGCAACAATAGTTCTGCGTCTTTTTGCCCGGACAAAGATTGGTGGGCGGCCGAATTCCAATACGACCATTGGCTGCGGGCAGCCTCTTTTTTGGCAAACCAATCCACCAAGGATTGTTCTGCGTGCGCCTCCAGGGAGGCTTGTTGCACGTTGGCTATGGCCGCATTTTTTAGGGGTACGTGCACTGCCAAGGGTATGGAAATGCCTAAGTAAACCCCGTTAAATCCGGGAACACGTTCCAATTCTTGCTGAAAACCTCCGACGGTCCATTGGGGAGCCCCGAGTGATTTTTGCAACTGCGCTTCTGCTTTGGCCAACTGAGCGCTCTCGCGGGACCAACGAACAAAGCGTGGAGACAAGGCAGTGTCCGCCGAAGGTTCCAAGTTAATCTCGTCGGGAAAAGTTGAAACCAAGTCCATACGTGTAGACCACGGTTGGTGCGTTAATGCGGACAAAAGTGCGGCACTTTCCGCCCATTTCGATTGCGCGGCAATTAAATCGGATTGCCAACGGTTGGTCAACAACCGAAATGATGCCCCATCGGCCGCGCTCCATTCGCCATGTGCTACTCGGGCTTCTATGCGCGTGGCATCTTGTTTCAATTGTGCGGCCCATCGGTTGCGCCAAGCACATTCGCGTCCCCAGCGCCAGTAGTCTGCATACGCTAAGGCGGCAGACAATGAAACCGCGTGCTGGGTCAATTCCAATTCGGTGGTTCGCAATCCGATTTCGAATTCGTTTCGACGCCACCGTCGTACGTGCTCGGCCAAAGATCCCAACGGTTGTTCCAAACTTAAGTAATAGTCACGCGGAGCGGCATTCATTTGTCCGTATTGTACCGTTCCTTGTGCAGGGTCCAATTGCACATTGGGCTTTAACTGCGCTATTCTTTGGTTTCCTTGAGCGGCAGCGACGTCGGCATGGACGCGCAAAGCCTGTTCCTGCACCGCAGATAGGGTAGGCCACAAAGGTGTTTGGGCGAAAATGCTCTGTGTAGGCATCAACAGCATTAAAAATGCTGCTGCCGCACCTGCTGCGCCGGTTTGGTAGGATCCCGGCAACCACTTTTTAAGTCGGATCAATAAAATGGGCAAAACGCCCAAGGTGAGCACGGTTGCGGAAACCAGTCCCCCAATGACCACGGTGGCCAAAGGTTTTTGAACCTCGGCACCGGCAGAGGAGGAGAATGCCATGGGCACAAAACCCAAAGCCGCAACCGTTGCGGTTACCAACACCGGACGAAGTCGGTCCGCACTTCCTTCTACCACAGCCTTCGCCCAAGGGACTCCGTTGGATTCCAATTGACGTACGCGCGCCACCAAAACAATACCGTTCAAAACGGCCACGCCAAACAAAGCAATAAAACCAATTCCGGCAGAAATGCTGAACGGCATGCCTCGAAGGGCCAAGGCCGCAATGCCGCCCAAGGCAGAAAGGGG